>ONEN01000096.1:0-7392 GCA_900316815.1 uncultured Eubacteriales bacterium
TACGTCCCAATTATACCTATACATATCAATTATATCATATTTTATGGATACTTCAACATACATTTGCATTTTTTAGGCAATTATTCTAAAAAAATAACCCGCAGGCAATTCCACGGGTTAAGAGAAAATAGTACGATCAGATATAATCAACTTATTCATTTTAATGTGTCAAGCGAATTAGGCACCGATACCCCACTTTCAATCGCAGCAATAATCCATTTGCGGCGAGCGTCCTCGCCGTTTTTGACAGCTTCCTCGATCGTTTCGCCTGACGACATACAACCGATCAAATCAGGGTAGGAGACAACATATCCGCCTTCGGCTTCATCTTCAGTCAATTCAAATCTGTATTTTAGTTTCATATATTCTTCGGCTTTTTTCAAAATATCATTTTCGACATGGTTTACAACCTCAAATTATTGAAAAATATTCAGGATTCCTTATGATTTTACGGCTCAAAATAATTGACAGTTAAAATGACTGTTTATGTGACTGTTTATGACGTGTTAGTTTCTTTTCTTCAAGTTTTTCCAACTTGATTATGCTACTGCCCAAAACCCCACTGTTCAAGCCGTTTTCGGGTATTTTCGCGTAAAATGGCAAAAGAAAAGAGGCGGTCAAAAAACCGCCTCCGTTGGTCGGGATGACAAGACTTGAACTTGCGACTCCACGCCCCCCAGACGTGTGCGCTACCAAACTGCGCTACATCCCGATGCAACGTTACCATTATAGCAAGTGTATTCGGATTTGTCAATACTTATTTAAGATTTTTTTAATAATTATTTTTTCGCAAAAGCTACCGCGCTTCTCTTGCGGAATAAATGTCTTTGCGCTATACTATAAATGGCATACGGAAATGCAGTAAAATGACAGTGGGAGGGAGCAGCATGAATACGGTGCGCAACATTATCATCGCGGCGGCAGGCGTTTTGGTGCTGACGGCGGGCGCTTTCCTCTTTGCGGCGTTCGCTTTGCCGCAGATTACGGGAGAGCCGAATAAAATCTCCGGGATTGTGGAACCTCCCGCCGACCGCAATACCCCCGCTGAGGTGATTAAGGATTTTGAAACCGCTTTTAACAACAACGACCGCGACGGCATGGCAAAGTGTTTCCTGCCCGAGCAGAGTCTCCAGCGGAACACGCAGGGCGGCGGCGTTCAGGTGATCAACCGCATTCTCGGTTCCGTTAACGCCGACGCGCAGCTGCACGCTGATTTCGAGCTGACCGAGCTGAACAAGAGCAGCGAGGACGCCGTCACCGCTACGGGAACGGTCAGAATCTCGGTTGAGCTGCCGATCGTCGGCGAGCAGGGAAGTTTCGTCAGCGTGTCCTTCGCCAAGGAGGATTACCAATGGTATATCAAGGATTTTGAAGTATAGCAGGTATGGAAGATAAGAGGCAAAGAGGCGTAGAAGTTTTGAAGCAAAAAACAAAAAGCAGGAGTGCGGCGGCTGCCGTGCTCCTGCGCTGTTTGTTGCGGTTGTTTTGGTTTTGTCAGGACTCTTCGCTGTCGTCGGATGTGTCGGCTTTCTTGACCACCACGCGCATAATGCGCTGGTTCTCCACCTCCATCACCGTGAAGCGGAAGCCGTCCGTCTCAATGCTCTCGCGCTTTTTGGGAATGGTGCCCGCGTGCTCCAGAATGAAGCCGCCCACCGTTACCGCATCGCTTTCTATCGCGTCGGCGTCCATGTCGTACAGCTCAAGCATTTCGTCCAGCTCCAGATCGCCGTTGACAAGGTATTCATTGTTGCCGATTTTATAGTGGGTGCGCTCGATCTCCTCGTCCTCGTCCCAGATTTCTCCGACGATTTCCTCCAGCAGGTCCTCCATCGTCACAATGCCCAGCGTGCCGCCGTATTCGTCGGTGACGATCGCCAGATGTACCTTGGTGCGCTTGAAGTGGCTGAGGATCTTGCTCAGCTGCTGCGTCTTGAAGATAAAGTAGGGCGTTTGCAGCAGCTCCCTCAGATTGGGCACCGTGCCGTCGGCAAGCGCCTCCAGATAGTCCCGCGTGTGCAGAATGCCGACGATGTTGTCGGTGGTGTTCTCGAATACGGGGATCCGCGAGTAGCGGTTCTCGATGATGCTCTCCTTGATTTTCTCGGGGCTGTCCTCAATATTGATGAACACCACGTCCACGCGCGGCGTGAGGATCTCCTCGGCGGTCGTTTCGTCAAAATCCAGAGCGGAGCGCACCATCTCGCTTTCGCTCTCCTCGAGAACGCCCTCCTCCTCAATGCTCTCCACAATGTATTTCAGCTCGTTTTCCGTCACGCTGGGCGCGTCGTTCCTGCCGCCCGAGAGCTTGAGGGCAAACGATTTCAGCTTGATGAACACAAACACCAGCGGCGAGAGCAGAATGGTCAGTCCCTTGAGAAAGCCCGCCGTGCTGAGGGAAAAGCTGTCGCAGTTCTCCTTGGCAAGACATTTGGGGATCACCTCGCCGAAGGTCAGCACCAGCAGGGTGGTCGCGCCCGTGGCGATGGCGGAGCCGACGTCGCCGAACAGGTTCAGACACAGCACGGTGGCGATGGACGAGCAGCCAAGGTTCACCGCGTTGTTGCAAATCAATATGGCAGTAAGGGCGTTGTCAAAGTGTTCAATAATATATTGCGCGTTTTTTGCCCGCTTGTTGCCGTCCTCGGCGCTCTGCTGAATACGGATTTTATTGACGAACGAAAAAGCCGTTTCCAGCGATGAAAACAACGCTGAAAGCAGGACAAGCAGGAAGATGACAACACCCATAATTATGTTCGTTTCCAAGTTGTTTTCACTCCACAAATCATAATATTATGTTTATCATACTATGATTATCCCGAATGATTATTGTTTTTTAGAAATATAACGTGTAAATCTTGAAATATTTTGCTTTTGCTGTTATAATGACAATGGTTTATTTTGTGCTGTTGAAAAGACGGCATATTTTGGGTGCCGCGCGCATACATTTTCCGCGCGTCTGAGGGAACGCTATTCGCGGAGGTGCAGCATTATGCCGTACAAAATAACAGACGAACGGGGCGATTATGTTCCCAATCCCTGCGAGGTTCCCAAGGAACGCGGGGAGGAAGCAGCGGAAAAGCCCGACGATATGCTCAGCGAATCGGGCTCCGTCATCACCTGTCACAAGGATAAGATCATCCACTGCCTGACTATTATCGGGCAGGTGGAGGGACACTATCTGCTGCCGCGCGACAGCAAGACCACCAAGTATGAGCACATCATACCGCTTCTGGTGTCGGTGGAGGAGGATCCCCGCATAGACGGGCTGCTGATTCTGCTCAACACCGTCGGCGGCGACGTAGAGGCGGGGCTGGCGATTGCCGAGGTGATCGCGGGCATGAAAAAGCCGACCGTTTCCATTGTGCTCGGCGGAGGACATTCCATCGGGATCCCGCTGGCGGTGTCCGCGAAAAAGAGCTTTATCGCCAAGAGCGCGTCCATGACGGCGCACCCTGTGCGCACCACGGGGCTGACGCTGGGCGTGCCGCAGACCTTTGAGTACTTTCAGCGAATGCAGGACCGCATCAACACCTTTGTGGCGGAGCACTCCGCCGTTTCCCGCGAGCGCTACGCGCAGCTGGTGCTCAATACGGGCGAGCTGGTGATGGACGTCGGCACCATCCTCGACAGCGCACGCGCCGTGGAGGAAGGGCTGATCGACGCGGTGGGAACCGTCTCCGACGCAATCGAAGCTCTCTATCAAATGATACCCCGCGTGTAGCGGGAGCCAATCCGCGCAAGCGATGTTTAGCAAAAACTTAACCGTCATGCACGCGTTCGGATGCGGCGTTTGCGGAAGGCGTTGCAATATGCACTCTTTCCAAAGCCGCACTGACCGGCACGACACGTGCCCGCACTGACAGATGTCATAGAGGCAGCGGCGTATCATAGTATTGTCATGTATTGTCATGTGTCATAGAGTCGTTGCCACGACGGGGCAGAACGCGCTATCGGCGTATGGCAGCAACTTAACCTCATGCTCCCGCGCTATAGCGCGGCGTGCGCCGAGGGCGCTTTACCCGCGCGCGCCGAGGGCGCTTTATCCGCGCAACTAACGTTGGCAGCAACTTAACTGTTAACACCCGCGCTCGTTGCCACGAGTCCGCGCAATCAACGTTTGTTAGCAACTTAACCGTCATGCACGCGTTATAACGCGGCGTTTAACCGACGTTTTGCTAAACCGACTTTTCCAAAGCCGCACTAAAAAATGCACTAAAAAATACATATAAGGAGAAAGCTATGACCATTATTGACGCAATTATTCAGGGCGTGGTGCAGGGGCTCACCGAGTTTCTGCCCGTGTCAAGCAGCGGCCATCTGGCCATCACCCAGCACATAACAGGCGTGGCGGGCGAGAGCAATCTGTTCTTTAACGTCATGCTGCACGTCGGCACTCTCGTTGCCGTTGCGGCGTTCTATCACAAGCTGTTTTGGAGCCTCATCAAGGAGTTTTTCCGTATGCTCCGCGACATCTTCACGGGCAAATTCAAGTGGCGCGAGATGAACTATGAGCGCAACCTGATTGTGATGCTCATTATCGCTCTGCTGCCGCTGTTCATCATGTTCCTTCCCGTTCCGGGCACGGATATGAAGGTGAAGGATCTGGCGGACATATTCTCGGGCGCGCAGATTCTTCTCGTGACCGCGCTGTCGCTGCTGCTGACGAGCATTCTGCTCGCGGTGGGCGCGCGTTGCAACAAAAAGAACAGCACCGCCTCGTTCAAGCATATGAAGGGCAGCTCCGCCGAAACAAAGGGCAGAGAGAACTACACCGTCCTCGACGCGGTCTGCGTCGGTCTGATGCAGGTGGCGGCGGCGCTGCTGCCGGGACTCTCGCGCTCCGGCTCAACCCTCGCGGTCGGCGAAATGCGCGGCATCAACAAGCAGAAGGCGCTCGACTTTACCTTCGTCCTCGGCACCCCGTCCATTCTGGCGGCGGCGCTGCTGGAGGGCAAGGACGCCATCAAGGAGGGCGTTCAGGTGGAACCCCTTGTTATCCTCGTCGGCGTCGTCGTGGCGGCAGTGGTGGGCTATCTGTCTATTCTGCTGTTCAAGTGGTTCCTCAAAACCGACAAGATGATACTCTTCATCGTTTACACAGCCCTCGCGGGCGCGGCTCTGACAGTGGTTTCCGCTGTTGAGATCATGCAGGGAGCCAATCTCTTCACGGGTCAGCCCGCCGCGCTTTCGCTGTTTTAGCGCGCGGGTCAACGGTGTGATGCAAAAAGGATGATGATTATTGGCAACAACAACGAATAAAAAACGGACGGCGAAGCCTGCGGCGAAATCCGCCGCCAAGCCAAGGCACGCCGCCTCCAAGGGAGGCAAACGAACGGCGCCGCCGCCTCCGCGCAGCACGCTCAGTCCGCGCGTGCGGTCGATTCTCTACGCGGCGCTGGCGTTTTTCTTCGGCATTATGATTCTGTTCCGCGGCGCGAGCCTGTGGACAAATGTGCGCGCCGCGCTGGTGGGCGTGTTCGGCATGGGCATGGTGCTGGTGCCCGCCGCCTTTATCTATCTTTGCGTGATGAACGAAAAGGAAAAGCAGGTGATCGCGCACTTCAAGGCAAAGGTCGCGCTGTGTGTCTTTACCGCCCTGTTTGCCGGCGCGCTGATTTACATATTCGGCGGCGCGCAGCATCAGGGTGAGAGCTACCTCGCCGCGCTGGGCAACCTCTGGCTCGACGCCTACCGCGCCGTCAGCACCGAGGGGCACGCTTACTTCTTCTTCGGCTGCGGCTTCATGGGCGGCATTCTCGGATGGCCGCTCGTCAGCCTGTGCGGCAGCGTGGTGGCGGCGGTTCTCAGCCTGCTGATTCTGGCGGCGATCATCTTTATCCTCGCCAATCTGTCCGTCAACGACGTGGCAAGGGCTGTCAGGCGCGCGCACACCGCGGGCAAGCGGCAGGTGCAGCGCCAGATGGAGCGCCACCGCGTGCGCAGGGAGGCGAAGCGCAGGGGCGTTGACCCTGCCGCCCTGTCCTACAGCAATGCGGAAATCGACATTCCGCTCTCCGACAAGCGGTATGCCCTCGGCAGCGAGATCGACATTCCGCTGGACGATCCCGCAGCTTCCAAGGCTGCGAAAAAGAAAAAAGTGACGGAGACCGATATTTCCGACCAAAACGAGAGCAACGCCAAGGAAAAGGATCTGTCGGTCGATTTGCAGAATATTATCAGCCGCGCCAGCCGTCCGCAGGGCGGCAGGGAGACGACGCTGGAGCATATCGCGGAGGACATCTCGCAGGAGAAGCGCGCCAACCGCGTCAGCGGCGGCGCAAGGCAGGCTGACCCCGAGACCGTTCCCTTTACCGTGACCAAAAAGAGCCGCAAGCCGAAGGTGACGGAGGAGGACATGAGCGCGTTTGAGAACGTGGGCTACGGCATGGGCGACGCCGTGGGGGAGCCTTCCGAAAAGGCATATCACTATCCGCCCGTGCAGCTGCTCAGCCCGCCGAACAACCATAACGAGCAAAACGCTATGGAGGAGCTGCAAACCAACTCCCGCAAGCTGATCGACACCCTCAACAGCTTCGGCGTGAACGCGAGTATCATCAACATCTGCCGCGGACCGTCTGTCACGCGCTACGAGCTGCAGCCCGCGCCCGGCGTGAAAATCAGCAAGATCACCAACCTCTCCGACGACATCGCCCTCAACCTCGCCGCCAACGGCGTGCGAATCGAGGCGCCCATTCCGGGCAAGGCGGCGGTGGGCATTGAGGTGCCGAACAAGGTCGTCAGCATGGTTTCCATGCGCGAGCTGATCGATTCCGACAAGTTCCGCAGGGCAAAGAGCAAGCTGACCGCCGTGCTGGGCAGGGATATCGAGGGCGAGATCGTCGTGACCGATATCGCCAAAATGCCGCACCTGCTGATCGCGGGTACGACAGGCTCCGGTAAATCGGTCTGCGTCAACTCCATTCTGATCAGCATTCTCTACAAGGCGACGCCCGACGAGGTGAAGCTGCTGCTGATCGACCCCAAGATGGTTGAATTTTCCAAATACAAGGGTATTCCGCACCTGCTGGTGCCGATCGTCTCCGACGCGAAAAAAGCGGCGGCAGCGCTCGGCTGGGCGGTCAACGAAATGCTCAACCGCTATAAAATCTTCTCGGAGTTCGACTGCAAGGATATCGACTCCTACAACGCGCTGATCGACAGGAACCTGCGCTATGTCGAGGACAACCCGCCGTATATCAACGAGGAGGGGGAGACGGTGCAGCCGACCCTGGAGGTCAACGGTCTGCCCGTGGCAAAGGAACGTATGCCGCGCGTGGTCATTGCAATTGACGAGCTGGCTGACCTGATGATGGCGGCGCCCGGCGAGGTGGAGGACAGCATTTGCCGTCTGGCGCAGATGGCGCGTGCCGCCGGTATGCACCTGATCCT
>ONEN01000096.1:7400-14114 GCA_900316815.1 uncultured Eubacteriales bacterium
GCCACCCAGCGCCCGACCGTCAACGTCATTACGGGTCTGATCAAGGCGAACGTGCCCAGCCGTATCTCGCTCAAGGTGAGCTCCAACATGGATTCGCGCACCATTCTCGACATGGGCGGCGGCGAAAAGCTGATCGGCCGCGGCGACATGCTCTTTTCTCCCGTCGGCGCGCCCAAGCCGATCCGCGTGCAGGGCTGCTACGCCTCGGAGGAGGAGATAGAGGGCGTGACCGCCTACATCAAGAAATCCGCCAAGGCGGAATACAACGCCGAAATCGAGGAGAACATCAAGCGCATTGAGGCGGAGGGGCTGAACAACGGCAAGAAGAACGCCGACGACAGCGACGGCGAGGGCGTCAGCCTCGACGCCAAAATGGAAGAGGCGATTCAGTTTGTCATTGAGTCGGGACAGGCTTCCACCTCCATGCTCCAGCGCCGCCTGAAGGTCGGCTACGCCCGCGCGGGCAGAATGATAGACGATATGGAGCAGCTGGGCATTGTGGGACCGCACCAGGGCTCCAAGCCGCGCGAGGTGATGATGACCTACAACGAATGGCTCGAACGGCGCAACGTGTTACAGAACAGGGAATAGGGAATAGAGAAAAGAGAAAAACGCATAGAGAAACAACAGCCGTCGGCGATTGCCGGCGGCTGCTTTTTTTTAATCCTTATGCTTCTTCAGGCTGTAGCCCTGTGTTTCGGAGGTGAGCGTCAGATACTCGTCCGACAGCGTGCTGCGCAGCTTATAGCTGAAGGTGATGGTGGCGTCCCATGAATTCAGCGAGATATCCACGGTGCCTTCGGAATCATTCACCGAGTAGGTGCCCTCGGACCGGGATTCGTCCCGCTTGCTTGCGAGTATGCACTTGTTGCTGCCGTCGAACGTCCAGCGCCAGTCGGCGGCGTCGTCCTCGTTCAGCCAGGTGCCCTCCAGTATTTGGTTGGCGCTGTTGTTCAGACCGAGTTCCCCTTGGACATAGCTGATTGCCTTGTCGCTCAGCTTGCTGAGGTCGCCGTCAAAGCCGATTTCACTGTCGGCGTAGGACCTTGCGCTACTTACAATTTTGTTACCTGTATCTTTAACTTTTTCGGCACATGCGCTGAAAATGGTCAAAGTGGTTACAGCCGCGATAATAACGGTTACAGCAGTTGCTATCTTTTTCATCAATAAACCTCCATTTTTTTATTTATTTTCCATTATACCATGAAATAAGCGTGTATATTTTCTCATTCGGAAAAAAGCGACTTCTTTTTCCTTGCGGTTTTTGGGGAGAAAGCAGCAATATCTTGCACAAAAAAATCAATAAAAAACCGCCCGTATTTTTAAAAAAATTTTTTTAAAAGAAAAATTCCGCTCAAATCGGGGCAAAAATACAAGATGTTGTGAATACTGTAGCAAATGTGCCTGTATAGTGTATAAATAATCGGCGAAATACAATTTGACTTTTTTTTACAAAAGTGTTACAATAATCACGGTTACACAGATGTAACAAATGTAACAGGATTCAAAGAATGGTTTGATGGAAATATAAGCCGATCCTCGGAAAGGATGATTATTTGAAACGCGCACTCCTTAAGAAGATTTCAGCGGTTTTGGTAACGACAGCGGTATTGTTCACGACAGTGTTCTCCGTTTCGATTTGTGTAAGCGCCACCTCGGTGAGCTTCACTCCCAGACTGAGCGCTCCCTCGGGCAGCAACTCCTACTACTACAGCAGTAAAAATATTTTCTACTCATGCGGCTACGGTATGCCCAACTGCACCGCCTACGCCTACGGCAGGGCTTACGAGATTCTCGGAAGCGAGCCGAACCTCTCCTGGAACGGAGCGGGCAAGTGGTACAACGACAACCGCAGCAGCGGCGCCTACGATTACGGCAAAACCCCGAAGGTCGGCGCAATTGCCTGCTGGTCCTACAGCGGCGGCGGTCACGTTGCGGTTGTGGAAGAGATCGACAGCTACGGCAACATGACGCTCTCGAACTCCGCATGGCAGGGTACCAACTTCTATCTCACCTATGCACATACCTCGGACTCCAACCCCGGCGGCAACAGCTGGTGGACGTTCCAGGGATATATCTATCTGCTCGATTCGTCAGAGGAGCCTGAGCCTGCAACGGAAGCTCCCACCACCACGGTACCGCCCACGACGGTGGCTCCCACCACGGTGAAGCCCACCACCGCTCCCACAACGGTACCCGCAAGAGTGGACACCACCTCAAGCTACAAGACGGGCATCTATCAGGTGACCGGCGTATCTTATCTTAACGCCCGTTCGGGCGCAGGCCTCTCCTATAATGTAGTCACCTCCGCAACCGGCAACGCTGTTCTGACAGTAACCAACACCGCGTATGTGGACGGCTACAACTGGGGCTACACCACGGTTGACGGCATGAGATGCTGGGTAGCGCTTGAGTATTGCCAATATGTATCGGCAACCAAGCAGCCCACCACCGCTCCCGCTACCACGGTTCCCGCCACGACGGTTCCCGCCACGACGACGGCGCCCGCCACAGTGGCTCCGACGACAGCGGCTCCCACAACGGTTCCCGCAACGACAACAGCTCCCGCAACAGTGGCTTCCACCACTGCTCCCAAGCTGAAGCACGCGGGCAGAGGCGATGTGGACGGCGACGGCGTCATCAGCATTATCGACGCCACCCTGATTCAGCAGCACCTCGCGGGCATGGTCACGCTTCCCAAGAGCAAGCTGAAATGGGCTGACCTCAATATGGACGGTGCTGTTTCGGTTGAGGACGCTACTACTTTACAGCGCGCCCTGCTGAACAAATAAGCGATGCAAGAGATAAAGAGATATTAAAAAGGACAAGCCGCTCGGCTTGTCCTTATTATTTACCTCTCGTTGTCACTATGTGCAACGAGAGGTAATCAATTTTGAGAACGGATGGCTTATATAATGCCGCAAAGCGGTAATTCATTCCTGTGCCGACGCAGGAAAACTCTTCATCGTTTCCGATAAAGAAAACCTTTCGTTCGGGAATGAATAGCCCGCGCGCCGAGGGAGCCATTCCGCCAGCGTGTCGCGGGCGCTTTCTCCGCGCTATCGGCGTATGTTATCAACCTAACCGTTAACTCCCGCGCTATAACGCGGCGTGCGCCGAGGGCGCTTTCTCCGCGCAACCAACGTTTGTTAGCAACCTAACCGTCATGCACGCGCTCGTTGCCACGAGTGGGCAATCCGCGCAAGAGACGTTTAGCAAAAACTTAACCGTCATGCACGCGCTATAAGGCGGCGTTTAACCGACGTTTTGCCAAACCGACTTCTTAATAGCCGCACTGACCGCCGGGGCACCCGGCCACTGAGAGGCGGGGCACCCTGCTAGTATTCGGCGAGGATTCTTTGCAGGGCGGTTGCGTCCTCAATGGAGATAACGCCGTCGCCGTTGACGTCCGCGTTAAGCGCGGCGGTTCCCCTGAGTGTCGTATGCTCGGCGATATGCCGCTGGATTTCCGTTACATCGTTGATGTTGACCAGTCCGTCCCTGTTTGCGTCTCCCAAGAGAGAGGGCGCGGTGTTCTTGGCGGTCACTGCCTTAATGACAAAGGTGCCGCCTATGTCGTCGTTTTCTTTCTCTTTGTAGTAGTCCATCAAATCCTGAACGCTGCCGTTTTGCGCCAGATAGCTCTGACCGCGCTCGCTGCTGTTGATGAAAATAAAATTGCCGCCGCTCGATTGCAGCCACTCGCAAACGCCTATGGAGCTGTTGTTGTCCGTCTGCGAGGCGTCTATCGTAATCGCTATGCTGCCCGTTTGCGCCGTGCAGAGGTAGTCGTCAATGTCGGCGCATAAGTAGCCCGAGTAATCCACCGTGCCGTCATACAGCTTTGTCCAGCGGCTTTGGTCGGGGTCGGGCGTGCTTTCCGCCGTGTCGGGAACAAAGTAAATGCTGTAGGCGGCTCCCTTTGACTCGGTCTTGAAAATGACCTTGTCAATCACGTCGTAATCGGGGTCGAGGGTGAAGCGGTTCATGTAGGTGAGGGCTTTGCTTTCAATGTAGCGGAACTCATAGGTCGCGCCGTAGATTTCGTTTTGAAGCAGCTTTTTGGTGCCGTCCAGCTTCTCCAGACCTGTCAGGCAGTAGGTCGGCTTGTAGTTGCCGGCGAGAAGGTACTTGTCCTCGTAGGAGACCCAGAAATAGCCGCCCAGCTCGTTGTTGTTTCCCCAGCTGTTTTTCAGCAGCCAGGCACCGTTGTTCTGCGGGAGGGCGTTGTTGGGATTGAAGTTCTCGCGCGGATAGTTATCGTCCCAGCCGACAAGCTCAATCGAATGACCCGAATAGCTGCCGCTGAAGTCAGGCGGCATGAAGTAGGCGGTTTTGTCCGCGCTCAGGAAGCTTCCGTTGTGACCGTAGGAGACATAGACGCCGCCGTAATCCATGACGCAGCGCTTAATGACGTCGGGCTCGTCCTTTGTCAGGTACCGCACGGAGGTCACGCCGTAGTGAGCCAGACCGGTGGGAAGCTCGTCTCCGCTGACAGGATGGAATATCGACAGGTCGGGAACCTCGGAGGCGAAAACGCCTCCCTGCCAGGAGGTGAGATAGCCCAGCGCGATATAGGGATAGCCGTCCGTGGCGACCGAGCGCTGCCAGCCCGTTCCGTCGCTGCGGGTCGTCGCCCACATGTTGAGGTGGTCGGTGGACATATCCTCGGCAGCGTAGCCGCTGCGGAGCAGGGCGGATTCCAGCGTCGCCATGCTTGCAAAAGCCCAGCACGAGCTGTAATGCTGCGACTTGACGGATGTAACATAGCCGAGGTCGCGCGAGCTGTAGGCGGCGGGCAGGGTGTTTTCCTGCGGCGCTTCCTCCGCAGAGGCGCATAGCGTTCCCGCGCTGAGGAGCGTTGCGGCGGCAAGCGCCGTGCAGACTGCCCTTTTGCATAGTATTCTTTTCATAACCTTACCTCTGAAATAGATTTTGTTCCCATTATTATAACAAAAAAATATCCCCATGTAAAGAATATTTTTCTTCTTTTGCCGCATAATAAGGCTGTCAGTCTTTTCCTGCTTTTTTACACTGAAATCAATTCTGACAACGGAATGGCTTACACAATGCCGCAAAGCGGCAATTCATGTGCTGCGGGCACCATTCATTACGCAGAAAAATCCTATTGCGAAGCAACCATTCATTCCTGTGCCGACGCAGGAAAATCCTTTCATCGTTTCCGTTAAAGAAAACCTTTCATTCGGGAATGAATAGCACCTTCGGTGCATGAATCGGCTTTGCCATGAATTGCCATTGTATGGCATGAATGGAGCGCTTTGGCGCTCATTGTTTCAAAATTGATTTCCGTGGCTTTTTTATCGGGAAAGAAAGCACATCACAGCAAGTCGGGGGAGCGGTCATATGCAGCTGAGGACAGATTTGGCAATAGAAGCGCGCGAGCTGGCAGGGGAGCGGGTGGCGGGCGTGGATTACCGCGAATACAGGGAGAACGACCTGAAAATATCGCGCCTGACGGTCAGGAGCGCACGCGCGGGGCAGCTTCTCGGCAAGGAGCAGGGCACCTACATTACCGTTGAGCTGCCGTCGCTGACGGATAATTTCACCGAGGCGGACGAGCGCATAAAGACCATCGGCAGAGAAATCCGCCGCCTGCTTCCCGTGAACGGGCTGCTGCTTGTGGCGGGGCTGGGCAACGAGGAAATCACCCCCGACTCGCTGGGACCCAAAACAGGGGCGCGCGTGCTGGCGACGCGGCACATCACAGGCGAGCTGGCGCGGGCTTCGGGGCTGGACAGGCTTCGTCCCGTGGCGGTGATGAATACGGGCGTGACGGGGCAGACGGGCATAGAAACGGGGGAGTATATTCTGAGCATTGTCAAGAGGATTCGCCCCAACGCGGTCATCGCGGTGGACGCGCTTGCCTCGCGCCGTGTAGAGCGGCTGGGACGCACGGTGCAAATCAGCGACGCGGGCATTTCTCCCGGCGCAGGACTGGGCAACCACCGCACGCGGATCAACCGCGAAACCATCGGGGTGCCTGTTATCGCCATCGGCGTGCCGACCGTCGTGGACGCGCAGACCTTTGCCAACGACCTGCTGGGAGAGAGCGTGGCGAGCCGCAGCGGGGCGTATCTGTCGCAGGGCAGTCAGATGATTGTCATTCCGCGCGAAATCGACCTGCTGACCGAGCGCGCCGCCAGACTTCTCGGCTTCTCCCTCAACGCCGCCATGCAAAACGCCTTCGACCTGAAAGACCTGCTCTCCCTCATGTAGCCGGGTGCCCCGGCGGTCAGTGGCAGCGTGACGCTGCACTCGGTGCGGCTATTAAGAAGTCGGTTTGGCAAAACGTCGGACAAACGCCGCGTTATGACGCGTGCATGACGGTTAGGTTGTTAACAAACGTTGGTTGCGCGGAGAAAGCGCCCTCGGCGCACGCCGCGTTATGACGCGTGAGCATGAGGTTAAGTTGCTGCCATACGCCGATAGCGCGGATTGGCTCCCGCGACACGCGGGCGGATTGGGTCGGGCATCACGCTCGCGCGGGCGTATTGTCCCGTATTGTCACGTGTCCCTAGGGTAAGCGAGTGATTTTTTAATGTATATATAGTATCATCAAATAAGTAACCATACAAATCGCTGACAATAAGGACAGCCGAGTGCCTCGGCTCTCAGTGGCAGCGTGACGCTGCACTCGGTGCGGCTATTAAGAAGTCGGTTTGGCAAAACGTCGGACAAACGCCGCGTTATAAC
>ONEN01000184.1 GCA_900316815.1 uncultured Eubacteriales bacterium
CTCCATACGCCGATAGCGCGTTCTGCCCCCTCGTGGCAACGAGCGCGGGCATGACGGTTAAGCTTTTATCAAACGTAGGTTGCGCGGATTGGGTGTCGCGACACGCGACCGCGGATTGGGTCAAGCGTCACGCTTGCGAATTAAAAAATAAGGAAGTGAGAATATGCCTATTAAGGTTCAAAGTAATTTGCCTGCCATCAAGGTGCTGGAGAGTGAGAACATCTTTGTCATGCCCGATGAGGTTGCGCTGAAGCAGGACATTCGTCCGCTGAAAATCCTCATTTTGAACCTGATGCCGACAAAGATAGCCACCGAAACCCAGCTTCTGCGGCTTTTGGGCAACACGCCCCTGCAGATTGACATTGAGCTGCTGCAGATGGCGACGCATACCTCGAAAAACACCTCGCCGCACCATCTCACTACCTTCTACAAAACCTTTGACCAGGTGAAGAACCAGAACTTCGACGGCCTGATCATCACAGGCGCGCCCGTGGAGCAGATTCCGTTCGAGGAGGTAGACTACTGGGACGAGCTCTGCGAAATCATGGAGTGGGCGGACGAAAACGTCTATTCCACCTTCCACATCTGCTGGGGCGCCCAGGCGGGGCTTTATTATCACTACGGCATTCAGAAATATCAGTTTGAAAAAAAGCTGAGCGGCATTTATACCCATAGGGTCCTCAAGCCCAAGCATCCGCTCATGCGCGGCTTTGACGATACCTTCCAAATTCCGCATTCGCGCTATACGGGCGTGCGGGAGGAGGATATCCTCAAAACAATGGGGCTGGAAATCCTCGCCGTGTCCGATCAGGCGGGTCCTTCGGTCATCTGCAACCGTTCGGGGCGCCACGTGTTTATCACGGGTCACGCCGAGTATGACCGCGAAACCCTCGCCAACGAGTATTTCCGCGATCTGAGCAAGGGGCTGGAGATTGAGATTCCCTACAACTATTTCCCCAACGACGACGCCACGCTCACGCCGCCGATGGTTTGGCGCAGCAACGCCACACTTCTCTATACCAACTGGCTGAATTATTTCGTCTATCAGGCAACGCCGTTCGACCTCAGCACCCTCCACAGCAAATACAGCAAAAAGGTCTTTCAGGACTGCCTTTGATTTAATGGACAATTGACAATTGAAAATGGAAAATTTCGGTCGGTCGGCTGAGCCGACAATCAATACGCGCGTGCAACCTTCTTTTTTGTATTAAGTATCGCGCCCGCGTAAGTACAATGATAGTTGGAAATCAGGCAGAAGCCTTGTTGTAATGGACAATTGAAAATTGAAAATGGAAAATTTTCAATACGCGCGTGCGACCTTCTTTTTTGGATTAAGTATCGCGCCCGCGTAAGTACAATGATAGTTGGAAATCAGGCAGAAGACTTGCGGCAATGGACAATTGAAAATTGAAAATAATGGTCGGGAAGACAGCTTTGCTTTTAACAAGCCTGTCGTTCCCGACCGAATTTATTTAAATGGAATCGGGCAGAAAAGGCAGTTCAAAAGCAAACCTGTCTGCCCGACCAAAACTCAACACTCCACACTCAACACTCCGCACTCACGAAGGCTCCAAACGGACTGTTCGGCAAATTTCGACAAAGACAGACAAAAATATATTGACAAATACGGCAAAATATTCTAAAATGGAATAAATGCGCAAAGGAGGCAGATAATGGGAATGCGCTTTAAAAGAATAACTTCTCTGTTCCTTTCGGTATTTTTGCTCGCGGCTTGCCATATGCCTTCCGTTTCCGTCAAAGCGGAGTCGGGAATGTTTACGGAAATATATGTCAAAAAGTCGGAAATTCTGCAAAAGGGCGCTTTCAAGGCGGTTCAGTCGGCGCTCAACGCCGCCCGCTACAGCGCCACCAAGGATAACAATTATAAAATCATCGTCGAGCCGGGCAGCTATGACCTTCGCTCGGCGCTTCATATCTACAGCAACACGACCCTCTCGCTCTACAACGTCACCCTTGTCCGCAACAAGGAGGCGCTCACCAACATGATCCGCACGGGCGATGACACCCCCGTTGACAAGGGCGATTCCGGCTACGGCTCCAACTGCAATATCGCCGTGGAGGGCGGCACCCTCGACGGCAACAGCACCTCCAACACCATGATCAAGGTCACGCACGCCACGAATTTCAGCATGACGAACACCGAGGTGTGCAACCTTAAAAACGCCCACATGATGGAGGTGGCGGCGGTGGACGGCTTCCGTATCCGCTCCTGCGTTTTTAAGGACCAGTACATGGACAAAGACAATACGGTGGGCTACGAGGCGATCCAGCTGGATGTGCCCAAGGACGGACATATCGTCGGCTGCCGCACCGAGGCGCTGAATATGCGCAACGTTCTTGTCGAGGGCTGTCAGTTCAGCAACTGTCCGCGCGGCGTCGGCAGTCACACACAAATACTCAACCTTCCGTTTGAAGGCATCACCATCCGCAACAACACCTTTACGGATATGAAAAGCGTCGCCATTCAGGCGGAAAACTGGAAAAACGTTAAAATCACGGGCAACCGCATCTCCAAAACACCGCGCGCCATTGCGTTCTATGCCGTTCTCGGCAACGGTATCTGCGCTTTCAGAGCGAGCGTTCTGGCAAAGGAGGGGAATATCGCCACCGATGTTTCCGACAGCTATCAGAAGCCGTTTAATTCCAATATCCTGGTTTCGGGCAACGTCATTACCGACTGCGGCAATGTCAGGGACATTTACGCCGACTATGAGCCGCTTGCCATCAGCTTCATCGGCAAAAAGTACGCCAAGGCGTGCAAGGTCTTTCCCGGCGGCAGCGGCGGCTATCCCGCGGGCGATTATTATATAACGGGTATTTCCGTGCGGGACAACACCATCAAGACGGGCGGCAACGCCGTTTATCTTGAAAATGTGCGCAACGCCAAGGTGGAGACGAACGATATTACCTGCGTCAAGAGCGAATTTGCCACAAAGCTCGGCAATCCGCTCACCACGCTGACGACTTCACTGGCTTCGCTCAGCGGCAATGTTATCCATTCCGCGCCTTATCACGGCTTTGAAATCGCCGATTCCACCGTCAGCGACATCAGCTCCAACCACATCGGCAGCGTGAGTCTGGACGGCATTATCCTCGAAGCGCAGTCCAAGGTGAAGGGCACCATCAGCGGCAACGTCATCGGCAAGGCGGCGCGCTACGGTGTGAACATCCGTCCCAAGTCAGCGGCGGGCGTGATTTCGGGCAATATCATTTACGATTGTGCCAAGGCTGCCGTGATACGGGAGGCCACTGCCACGGGTGAAATCGGCGACAATTACTACCGCATCGCCGAGATGGACAGCCTTTCTCTCAATACGCAGTCGGTGACGCTCGGCTCGGGCGAGAAGTGTACGCTCAAGACCTCCTACGGCCCCGCCAACGCGCTGGCTGATTTCAAATGGACAAGCTCGGATACGAACGTGGTCAACGTCAGCGAAAAGGGCGTTGTCACCGCGAATCAGTTCGGCGAGGCGGACGTCACGGTCGCTTCGGGCAAGGTTTCCGCGAGCTGTCACTTCAAGGTCATGCCCGCTCCCTCCAGCATCCGCCTGAACGCCAACATGCTCACCATCGGCGTGGGCGAGAGCTTTGATTTGGACAGTAAGCTCAGCGAGGGAACGGTTTCTCACAACGTTACCTATACCTCCAACAACGAGGATTCCGTCACCGTGAATCGGTCGGACGGCGTACTCACGGGCAAGAGCGTGGGCACTGCCACTATTGTGGCGCGCACCTTCAACGGCAAGCACGCCGCTTGTAATGTGATTGTCAGGGACGCGCCCTATGACGTCTGGTTCGACACCAAGGAGCTGAGCATGGGCGCGGGAGAAAGCGCGAAGCTGCATTTGGTGTTCCCCGAAGGCTCCGCCTCCAACAGCATGACGTGGAAGTCCGACAACGAGAAGGCCGTCATGGTCAACGAGCAGGGCGAGCTGACGGCGCTTGCGCCGGGAGAGGCCACCGTTACCGCCGCGACATATAACGGCGCGACCGCTGTTTGCCATGTCAGCGTGCTGGAAGCGCCCTCTGCCGTGCAGTTTACGGAGGAGGTTTATTCCCTTTGCGCGGGCAACACCGCAGCTGTCGAGGTGGTATTCCCCGAGAGAAGCACCTCGCACGCGCTGCAGTTCCAGTCGAGCGACCCCGACGTCTGCCGTGTCAACAAAGCGACGGGCGAGCTGACTGCCAGAAAGCCCGGCATTGTCACCGTTACCGTCAAGACCTTTAACCGCATATTCGCCACCTGTACGGTTGTCGTCAACGTGCAGCCGGAGGAAAATTTGGATTAGTACTATGGCTCTCCCCAAAGAGGGAGGGCCGTTTTTTCTTGCTTTATAGGAAACTTCTGTTCCCGTCGTTGATGAACGCGTTGAAAGATGAACGTTTCCATAGGCGCTTTTCTTGCGCTGAACAGGGGAAATCGGAGTCTTTTTTCAAAAATGTGCAAGAACCCCTTGATTTTTCGTTTGCTTTCGTATATAATGATATCAAAAGGTGTCATTTC
>ONEN01000246.1 GCA_900316815.1 uncultured Eubacteriales bacterium
CGAGTGCCTCGGCTCTCAGTGCGGCTTTGGATAGAGTGCATTTAGCAACGCCATCGGCGCACGCCGCGTCCGAGCGCGTGCATGACGGTTAGGTTGCTGTCAAACGTTGATTGCGCGGAGAAAGCGCCCTCGGCGCACGGGGCGCTGCCGGAAAGCCTTGCCCCCGGTACTGCACCAACGCAGACCGCCGGCTTCCCCGCACACCGCACCGCCGCCGAGAGCCGCCCCGCCCCGAAATTCCCGGGCGTTTCGGGAACGACGAATCGGCTTTTTTCGATTCGCAAGTTGATTATAGTACAAATGTTCTGGTTTGTCAAGCAGATAATCGAAAAAATATTCGATAATGCACCCATATCCCCGGAACCGCCGCCTGCAAAGCGGCAAAAATGCGGATTATAATTTGACAAATCGGCTCATGGTTGCTACAATGAAAACAGCGTATTTAAGACCAAAACGAAGGAGACCTGACCATGAAAAAGGAAAACCTTGCCATGCTCTGTGACTTTTACGAATTCACCATGGCAAACGGCTATTATAAAAACGGCTTTTATCAGCAGAACGTTTATTTCGACGTATTTTTCCGCAAGGTGCCCGACAACGGCGGCTTTGCGATCGCGGCGGGACTGGAGCAGGTGATCGACTACATCCGCAGTCTGCATTTTGACGAGGAGGACCTCGCCTATCTGCGCGGCAAGGGCATTTTTGACGAGGGCTTTCTGGCGTATCTTGCCAACTTCAAATTCAGCGGCGACATCTACGCGGTGCCCGAGGGAACGCCCGTATTCCCCGACGAGCCGATCATGACCATCAAGGCGCCCGCCATTGAGGCGCAGCTGATTGAAACCTTTGTGCTGCTCAGCCTCAACCATCAGACGCTGATCGCCACCAAGGCGAACCGCATTGTACGCGCGGCGCAGGGCAGAACGGTGCTGGAGTTCGGCTCCCGCCGTGCGCAGGGCGCGAGCGGCGCGGTGCTGGGCGCGCGCGCTGCCTACATCGGCGGCTGCGCGGGAACGGCGTGTACCCTGACCGACGAGCTGTACGGCGTGCCGGCAGGCGGCACCATGGCGCATTCCTGGATCCAGATGTTCGACAGCGAATACGACGCGTTCAAGGCATACTGCGAGCTCTACCCCGACAACCCGACGCTGCTGGTTGACACCTACAACACGCTCAAGAGCGGCGTTCCCAACGCCATCAAGGTGTTCAAGGAGGTGCTGCTGCCGCAGGGCAAGACCAAGTGCGCCATCCGCCTTGACTCGGGCGACATCTCTTATCTCTCCAAGAAGGCGCGCAAAATGCTGGACGACGCGGGGCTGACGGAGTGCACCATCACCGCCTCCAACGCGCTTGACGAAAACCTGATCCGCGATCTGATGATGCAGGGCGCGCAGGTAGACACCTTCGGCGTAGGCGAACGGCTGATCACCTCTGCGAAATCGCCTGTATTCGGCGGCGTTTACAAGCTGGTAGCCATTGAAAACGAGAGCGGCGAGATCGTGCCGAAAATCAAGGTAAGCGAAAATACCGCGAAAATCACCAATCCGCACTTCAAGAAGCTCTACCGCTACTACGACCGCGAGAGCGGCAAGGCGCTTGCCGACGAGCTGTGCGTCTATGACGAAACGGTAGACGACACCCGGCCGCACACCATCTTCGACCCCAACGCCACCTGGAAAACAAAGACCCTCACGGATTTCACCGCGAGGGAGCTGCTGGTGCCGATTTTCAAGGACGGCGAGTGCGTATATGAGCAGCCGTCCATCGAAGAGATAGCTGTCTACTGCAGGGAGCAGGTAGATTTGCTCTGGGACGAGGTAAAGCGCTTTGAGAACCCGCATCATTATTATGTCGATTTATCAAAGAAGCTCTACGAAATCAAAGTGATCCTCCTAAGCGTCTACGGCATGTAGCCGGGTGCCCCGGCGGTCAGTGCGGCTTTGGAAAGAGTGCATTTAGCAACGCCCTCTGCAAACGCCGCGTCATAACGCGTGCATGACGGTTAGGTTGCTGCCATACGCCGATAGCGCGGAGAAAGCGCCCACGGCGCACGCCGCGTCATAACGCGTGCATGACGGTCAGGTTGCTGCCATACGCCGATAGCGCGGAAAAAGCGCCCTCGGCGCACGGGGCGTCCGAGCGCGTGCATGACGGTTAGGTTGCTGCCATACGCCGATAGCGCGGAGAAAGCGCCCACGGCGC
>ONEN01000082.1 GCA_900316815.1 uncultured Eubacteriales bacterium
GGCATGGGCGTGCGGCTGTATCTGCGCTACGGCGGCAAAAATTACATGGCGACCGACACCGCCAACCGCAGCGCCGAAAAGGGCAGCGGCTATTGGCTGAGCGCGTGATAATCTAATCGGCATTTCAGATTCTTTCCCTGAAAAGGTGTTGCAAAAAGGTGTATTGTTTGATAGAATAGTTGTATAAGATAATGCGGCAAACACCATGATTTCACAATAGGAGAGGAGTTTTGAAATGATTGGAATTATCTGTGCATTGCGCATTGAGGTTGACGGTCTGAAGGCGCTGATGGAAGACGCCGTGGTGACCGAGAAGGCGGGGCTGCAATTTTACAGCGGAACGATTTACGGCAAGGACGTCGCGCTGCTGGAGTGCGGCAGGGGCAAGGTGAACGCCGCCGTGGGCACCCAGATTATGATCGACCTCTTTCATCCCGACGTCATCATCAATTCGGGCGTCGCGGGAAGTCTGGTCAAGAACCTGCTCATCGGCGATATCGTCATCTCGAGCGACTGCGTGGAGCATGACATCAACTGCACCGCGCTGGAGGAGCCGAAGGGACAAATCTGGTTTACCGGTGAGAAGCGTATTGATATTCCCGCCGACAAAGCGGTCTGCGATAAGCTTGCCGCGTGCTGCGACAGCCTCGGCGCGACCGTCACCGTCGGCAGAATCGCCTCGGGCGACCTGTTCGTCGTCTACAGGCGGCAGCGCGAGCTGATCGCGATGGAGTTTAACGCGCTCTGCTGCGAGATGGAGGGCGGCGCCGTGGGACACGTCTGCTACATGAACAAGGTGCCGTTTGCCATTCTGCGTTCCATCAGCGACGACTTTAAATTCAACAAGCCCGAGAACTATGAGGAATTCAGTCAGCTGGCGGCGGACAGAACCGTCAGGGCGCTGAAGCGGTTCATTCAGACGGATTAACAAGAAACTCAAAAAACACAGGGATTTCCGCGCGGCGGCTGCCGTGACGGGAGTCCCTTTTGCTCTGCGCAAAAAAATCCCCTGCCGCGCGTGACAGCGCGACAGGGGAGAGAAATCAGTATTCGGTTTTGAGGGAATCCACCCCGTAGGTTTCCTTGAAAATCTCAATATCCTTGGGTGTGCGGATGAGCATGACGTCCGTAAAGTGTCCGTCCTTTTTATCCTTGAAGCCTGCTACCTTTTCGCCCGTGCAGATGGAGCTGCGTATCACGGCTATCTGCGTTTCGGGGTCGAAGGGCGCTGTCTCAAAGCGGTCGCTCCGCTGCTGCGCGTTCCTGCCGAAGAAGTGAATGCGGTGCTTTTTCATCGTCGTCACCCCTTGCCGCAGAGCGCGAGAAGCGCGTCGAGCAGCCTGTCCGCCGCGTCCTGCTTGGAGAGCAGCGGAAGGTCGGTCATCCCGTCTTTGCCGATCAGGACAAGATGGTTGGTGTCGGTTCCGAAGCCGGAGCCCGCGTCGCGCAGGGAGTTTGCCGCGATCAGGTCGGCGTTTTTCTTTTGCAGCTTGGCGCGGGAGTTTTCGACCATGTTCTCGGTTTCCATGGAGAAGCCGCAGAGCACCTGTCCCTCGCGCTTATGCGCCCCGAGCCACTGCAGAATATCGGCGGTGCGCCGCAGAGGGATGGATAAATCCGCGCCGTCGGCGGATTTTTTGATTTTTTGCTCCGCTGTCTGTACGGGGGTATAGTCCGCCACCGCTGCCGTCTTGATAATGACGTCCGCGTCCGCAAAGCGCGCCTGCACCGCCTCGAACATGTCCTGCGCGCTCTGTACGGGAACGACGGTGACAAAGGGCGGCGGCGCGATGCTGACGGGGCCGCTGACGAGCGTTACCTCCGCGCCGCGCAGCATTGCCTGACGCGCGACGGCGTAGCCCATCTTGCCTGTGGAGTGGTTGGTGATGAAGCGGACGGGGTCGATGCTCTCGCGCGTGGGACCCGCCGTGACGAGCACCCGCTTGCCTGCCCAGTCCTTCTCCTTGGCGACGGCGCGCAGAATATAATCGAGCAGCACCTGCTCCGAGGGCATTTTGCCCGCGCCCGTGTAGCCGCAGGCGAGATAGCCGTTGTCGGGCGGTATCACCGTCACGCCGAAGCCGCCGAGCGTTTCGATATTGCGCTGCACAACGGGGTTGGTGAACATATGGACGTTCATGGCAGGGGAGACGATGACGGGGCATTTCATCGCAAGGTAAGTGGTGCTGAGCATGTCGTCGGCAATGCCGTGCGCCATCTTGGCGATGATATTCGCCGAGGCGGGCGCCACCAGCAGGACGTCGGCCTTGTCGGCGAGCGACACGTGCGCCACGTTGTATTGGAACTGCCTGTCAAAGGTTTCCACCATACATTTGTTTTTGGTGAGGGTCTCAAACGCGATGGGGTTGATAAAGTTGGTGGCGTTGCGCGTCATGATGACATGCACATCCGCGTGCAGCTTTACCAGGGCGCTTGCCAGGTTGGCGATTTTATACGCCGCTATGCTGCCCGTCACGCCGAGAACCACGGTTTTTCCTGTCAGCATATCGTTTCCTCACATATCGCACAGCTTGCCGTGCTTTTCATACCGCGTTGTTTTGACAATGCGGTTGTCGTCGTCCACAAATACCACCCTCGGCGCGTGCGCCTTGGCTTCCTCGGCGGTCATCTGCGCGTAGCACATGATGATGACCTTGTCGCCGACGCTCACCTGCCGCGCCGCCGCGCCGTTGAGGCAGATCAGTCCGCTCTCGCGCTCGCCCGCGATGACATAGGTGGTGAAGCGGCTGCCGTTGTTGACGTCTACGATCTGCACCTGCTCGTATTCGATGATTCCCGCCGCGTCCATCAGCGCTTCGTCAATGGTGATGCTGCCCACATAGTCCAGCTCCGCCTGCTTTACCGAGGCGCGGTGGATTTTTCCTTTTAACAGTGTCATATTCATCTGCTCACCCTTATTCAGCGATAAAGTTGTCAATCAGGCGGGTCTTGCCGATGTACACGGCAATCGCCGTCAAAACGGGACAGTCGACGGTGTGGTGAATCTCAATGGAATCCCACCTGACCATCTCCGCGTAATCAATACGCGCCAGCGGCTCGGCTTCGATGATCGCCCGCATGGCGGCAAGCACCTTGTCGCCGTCGCGCTCGCCGTCCTTTATCATCTTCTCGCCCGCGAAAATCGCCCTGCTGAGCACGAGCGCCGCTTTGCGCTCCTCGGCTGAGAGATAGGTATTGCGCGAGCTTTTGGCAAGACCGTCCGCCTCGCGGATGATCGGACAGCCGACGACCTCGACGTTCATATTGAGGTTGCGCACCATGCGGCGGATGACCGCGAGCTGCTGCGCGTCCTTCTGACCGAAGTACGCCTTGTCGGGCGTAACGATGTTGAACAGCTTGTTGACCACCGTGCAGACGCCCCTGAAATGGGTGGGACGGCTTTTGCCGCACAGCTCGGCGGTAACGCCTGTCATATCGACAAAGGTGGTGAAATCATCGTGGTACATCTCCGAGGGGTCGGGATGGAACACCATGGCGGCGCCTGTGCGCTCGCAGAGGCGGCAGTCCGCTTCCAAATCGCGGGGATAGGTTTCCAGATCCTCATTGGGCGCGAACTGGATCGGGTTGACAAACACGCTCACGACCGCCCTGTCGTTTTCCGCCACTGCGCGTTTGATCAGGCTTTGGTGTCCCTCGTGCAGATAGCCCATGGTGGGTACGAGTCCCACGCTGAGACCCTGCTTTTTCCATTCGCGCACCTGCGCCTTTACTTCTTCAACGGTTCTCGCTACAATCATGCGCCTGTCCTCCTTACTGCAGCAATTCCATAATTTCGTCGTCTATCGCGTAGCAATGCTCCTCCGACGGGAACGCGCCGCTGTTGACTTCTTCTATATACTGACGGAACGCCGCCTTCATTACCTCGCCGACGTTCGCGAATTTCTTGACAAATTTGGGGGTGAAGTCCGCGTACATGCCCAGCATGTCCTGATATACCAGCACCTGACCGTCGCAGCCCGCGCCCGCGCCGATGCCGATGGTGGGAATGTCCATCCGCCCGGTGATCAGCGCCGCCAGTCTGGCGGGTACGCCCTCGATGACGACCGCAAACGCGCCTGCCGCCTGCACGGCGTCCGCGTCCATGATGAGCTTCTTTGCCGCGGCTTCGGTTTTGCCCTGCACCTTGTGACCGCCGAATACGTTGACGGACTGCGGCGTAAGGCCGATGTGCGCCACAACGGGAATGCCCGCCGCCACGATCGCCTTGATTTGCTCCGCCACATTGACGCCGCCCTCCAGCTTCACGGCGTTCGCGCGCGCCTCCTTCATCAGTCTGCCCGCGTTGACGACCGCGTCATACACGCTTGTCTGGTAGGACATAAAGGGCATATCGACCACCACCATGGCGTTTTTCGCGCCGCGCGCCACAGCCGCGCCGTGGTGAATCATATCCTCCATGGTCACCGACACCGTATCCTCATAGCCGAGCACCACGTTGCCGAGCGAGTCGCCCACCAACAGCATATTCACGCCCGCTTCGTCCATCAGACGCGCGGTGGAGTAGTCGTAGGCGGTGAGCATGGTGATTTTTTTGTTTTCTTTTTTAGCCTGCTGCAATGTTAAAACTGTGTTCTTCACGAAAAAATCTCCTTTACACACATATTTCACATTCTGTTTCCCTGCGGATGAAAGCGGTATAGCTTTGCGCACAAATGCTATCCTATCCGATTATACCATAATTTCGCCACATGTCAATGCGAGCGTGTCGCGGGCACGGAAATCAATTTTGACAACAGAATGGCTTATACAATGCCGCAAAGCGGCAATTCATGTGCCTTGGGCACAATTCATTACGCAGTAAAATCCTATTGCACAGCAACAATTCATTCCTGTGTCGACGCCGGAAAATCCTTTCATCGTTTTCGATAACAAAAACCTTTGATTCAGGAATGAATAGCCCGCTTGTCGCGGGAGCCAATCCGCGCAAGCAACGTTTCCCATAAAGGATACCGTTATGCCCGCGCTCGTTGCCACGAGGGGGCAAAACGCGCAAGCAACGTTTGAAAAATACTTTCCCTTCCTGCCCGCGCTCGTTGCCACGAGGGGGCAAAACGCGCAACTAACGTTTGACAGCAACTTAACCGTTCCTGCCCGCTTTATAACGCCCCGTTAGCTAAACGTTTTTGGAAATGCATTTTATCCAAAGGGGCACTGAGAGCCGAGTCACTCGGCTAGACGCTGTTGCAGTTGGGTTGCGTCGTTGATGGTCACCCTGCCGTCGCTGTCCGCGTCAGCCGCCAAAAGCGCCTCGGCACTGAGGGTGGTGAATGACGCAAGGCCGCGCTGCAGCTCCGTTACATCCTGTATGCTTACCCTGCCGTCTCCGTCCACATCGCCCGACAGGACGGGCGCAGAAAGCGAGCCGGTGACGACATTCGCAAAAACGTGAAGGGAGGGAAGCGCCCTGCCCTGCGCGTCGAAGAACGCCTGGTTATCCACCGCGCTGCCGCCGCAGTATTGTCCCGCGTCCGCGTCATATTCGCCGCTGCAGGAGGAAGCCCAGCCGCAGCCGTATTGCTCCCACAGCGCTTGATTCTCTTTCAATTGCCGCGTTCGTGCGGCGCCGTTCTTGCCTGTGATATCGCCCACGGTGATCCACGCGCCCTCCCAGTAGAACACGCCCAGCCCCTTGCCGCCGCTGACGTTGTTGACGGCGTTCATCACCGCGCGCACCTCGTCCGCCTGCCCCTGCGGAGAGAAATCCCACAGCATGTTCTCACTTGTGCCGCTCCACGGGCTGACCGTGTTGGGGTGACCGTCGGTGTCGTCCAATGTGTTGGCGTAGGAGGTCTCGGCGACCATGGCGTATTTGCCGTATCGCTCGGCGGCGTAACTGAGCACCTCGGTCAGATTGCGCAGGCTGCCGTGCCAGCAGGGATAATAGGACGTGGCGAATACGTCGTAGTCCACGTTATGTTGATTCAGATAATCCGCGAACCATTTGATGGTATCGGTTTTTTCGGGATTGGTGAAGTGGACGGCGACGAGCACATTCCTGTCAAACGCCCGCACCGCCCGCGCGCCTGCGGAAAAGAGCCTGTGTACGTCCGCAAAATCGCTGACGCCCGCTATGCCCGAGGTGGTTTCGTTGCCGATTTGCACCATGCCTATGTCGGCGCCTGCCATGAGCGTGTGATGATCCTTACCGATGTGTTCGGCACTTATGTTGAAAAGGTCATCGGCGTCTCCCGCTACAATTTCTTCAATGCCGGTCTCCTGCTGATTAACTGCGACCAGTTCCGTCTGCACTTCGTTCTGGATAAATTTGTCGATTACCTGCATTACTATAATTTCGTGGTCACACAGGACGAGGATTACCTCAACCTAATCTGCAAGGACCATGTTTACTGGCTCGATCAGCGCTGGAACACAGAGCTGTACGGCGAGCTTGCTTATCCCATTGAGCAGGCAAACCTGATCCATTTCATTATGACCAGCAAGCCCTGGCACTATGAGGACTGCCCCCATAGCGATATCTTCTGGAAATATGCAAAGGAAACCAGTGTCTATGACGAGATCCGGGAGGTGCTGGAAAGCTATCCCGACGAGAAAAAGGAACAGGATCAGCAGGTTCAGGAAAACCTGATAGCGCTGGCCGAGAAAGAGATCAACCGCGAGGACAATTTCCTCAACCGCTGGAACCGTGACAAGCGTGCCAAGGATCGTGTGGAAGTGATCCGCAAGATCGAACAGCTTGAGCTGGAGGGACGCTTCGACGAGGATGTGGAGATCGACCCGCCCGGACGTGTCCTGCTTCCCGACGAGATCGAATACATCCAGAAGTCCATCACCGACAAGCTCAAAACCAAGCTCGCCTTTATGATTGCCCACCGCTTCGTCAACAACCTTATCAAGGATAAGAAATTCATTATCAAGGAAATGCGCGGCCTGGAGAACTTCAAGGAAATGAACTCCGGTGCGGTGATTACCTGCAATCACTTCAATGCTTTCGACAGCTTTGCGATCCAGCTTGCTTACGAGGCAGGCGGTCAACCCAACCGTTCCTTCTGGCGTGTCATCCGCGAGGGAAATTACACCTCCTTCCCCGGCTTCTATGGCTTCCTGATGCGTCACTGCAACACCCTCCCCCTCTCCTCTAACCGTGATACCATGAAGAAATTCATTGCCGCCACCAATCAGCTCATTCAGGACGGCAACTATGTGCTCTTCTATCCCGAGCAGAGTATGTGGTGGAACTACCGCAAGCCGAAGCCCCTCAAGACCGGTGCATTCATGTTCGCTGCCAAGAACGATGCGCCTGTCCTGCCCTGCTTCATCACCATGAAGGATTCCGATTTCATGGGTGAGGACGGCTTCTATGTGCAGGAATA
>ONEN01000204.1 GCA_900316815.1 uncultured Eubacteriales bacterium
GGTTGTTTTAATGCAAACCTGTCTGCCCGACCTTAATTTTCAATTTTCAATTATCCATTCTCCATGAAAAAATCTGTTGTTTTTTGTCTGTTCTTATGGTATAATACCAAAGTATAATATAGATTATTCCGGGAGGACGGACAATGAGCAGATGGATTGGAAAAGCAATTTCCGTTTTGCTGGCGGCGGTGCTGCTGACAGCGGCGTTTCCGCTTGCGCTGGCTGACGGCGTCGGAGGCGTGACAGGCGGCGAAATGGAAAACATTACATGGATATTGGATGAAAACGGCGTGCTGACCATCGGCGGCAGCGGTACAATGCCGGGCTTCAGCGAGGATTTGGGCGAGTGCAGCCCGTGGTACGGTGAAGCCGTTACGGCTGTTGTAATTGAAAACGGCGTGGAGTCCGTCGGTGAAGAAGCGTTTTGCGGCTTTGACAGCCTGACGAGCGTTGAAATGGCTGACAGCGTTACCTATATCGGAGAGTCCGCCTTTGCCAACTGCCGCAATCTGGAGAGCGTCAGTCTTTCCAAAAAGCTGCGTTGGGTGGACAGATACGCGTTTTTCGGCTGCGCCAAGCTGGCGGAGCTGCCGATTGATGACAGCTTAGCCGATGTGCGTGCGGAAGCCTTCGGCAACACCCTGTGGCTGCAAAATCAGCCCGAGGGCATTGTCTACGCGGGCAGGGTCGCTTATACCTGCAAGGGAGATTGTCCCGCGAGTGTGACGCTGCTGCCCGGCACAAAGGGCATAGCCGAGGAAGCCTTTGCCGGCAGACGGGTTCAGCGTGTGGTGATCCCCGACGGCTTGACTTATATCGGCAACGCGGCGTTTTCCGCGAGCAGCCTGACCTCTGTCGTCATTCCCGCAAGCGTGACGAGAATCGGCTCCGACGCCTTTGAATGGCTGGAGGGGCTGACGGTGTACGGCTACGAGGGTTCCTACGCGGAGAAGTTTGTACAAGACGACAGCGGTATCATTTTTATTGCGATAACGGGTCTTTGTCCGCACTGCTCCGCTCCCCTGACGGAGGAGTCAATTGTCCGTGTGGAGGGCACCCCTGCCACCTATACCCAAACGGGTCTGACAGAGGGCACCCGCTGCGCTGCCTGCGGCGAGTGGATAACGGAACCGCAGGTTATCGAAAAAAAGCCGATTGATTTTGTCATCGGCGACATCAGCGGCGACGGCGCTCTCAATATTGGCGACGTGACGCTGCTGCAGCAGTATCTGGCGGAATATTTCGCGCTTGACCTCGAAGATGAAAAGACGTTGCTGCAGGCGGATTTCAACGGCGACGGCAAGGTCAACATCAAGGACGCGACTGCCATGCAGAGAAGTCTGGCGGAAATAGCTTGAAGGCAATACGGAAAAACGATTTGATATTAAGATAAGAAAAAAAGACGGTTCGGCAGCGAGCCGTCTTTTTTGCGGCTGACTATCATTCCATACAGCCTACTGCTTTGAATGATTGACAAAACAGCTGTAAGTTGTATAATGGAGAGAGAAACAGCCATGCAGGCGCATTTCAGCATTATTTCAGCTGTGTGGGCTATTGTATAGGATAATCATTGTGAAGAAAGAAACGGCAGTACTTGCCGGGGGAGGTAGTATGAAAGCGTTATTGATCATCAATCCGAAGGCGGGCAGAAGAAGGAACCGCCGTCATACTGCGGAATACCTGCGCAGGGCGTTTGAACTCCACGGATATGACTGCGACATCATCGCGACCAAAAAGCCGCGGGAGGCAGAGCGGATTGCGCACAGCATGGCGGAGAAATATGATTTGGTTGTCTGTTCAGGCGGAGACGGTACGCTCAACGAGACCGTCAACGGACTGACGGGACTGGAAAACTGTCCGCCGCTGGCGTATCTGCCGACGGGCACTACCAATGACTTTGCCGGCTCGCTGGGGCTGTCAACCGATGTGGCGCAGGCAATCCGCGACACCTTTGACGGAACGAAGGAAAAGCTTGACCTCGGCAGAATGAACGACCGCTGCTTTGTTTATGTCGCCTCGTTCGGCGCCTTTTCGGAAAGCTCCTATCAGACGCCGCAGAAAATGAAGAACCGCTTCGGCAGGCTGGCATATGTGCTGGAAAGCCTGCGCGAGCTTCCCGCGATGAAGTCGCACCGCATGAAGATATACGGCGCGCAGGGAGAAATCTGCCGCGGCAGCTACCTGTTCGGCGCGGTGAGCAACGCCACCTCCATCGGGGGAATCCTGCATTACGACCGCGGCGACATCAGCCTGTCGGACGGAAAGCATGAGGTGCTGCTCATTAAAAAGCCCGAAAGCCTCGGTATGCTGCGGCGCACCGTCCGCGCGCTGATTACGGGAAACTACGCGGTGGACGGCATACAGACCTTTCACACGTCCCATGTGCGGTTTGAGAGTGAGGACGAAACGGCATGGACGCTGGACGGCGAACGCTGTGAGCCAACTAAATCAATCGCCATCGACAATATCCACTCCGCCATGGAATTCATCATCCCGCCCGCGTGTCGCGGGAGCCGGTGCGGCTTTGGAGAAGTCGGCTTGGCAAAACATCGGCTAAACACCGCGCTATAACGCGGGAAAAAGAGGTTGAGTTGCTGTTATACGTTGGTTTCGTGGGTAAAGCGCCTGCGGCGCACGCCCGCGTGTCGCGGGAGCCGGTGCGGCTATTAAGAAGTCGGCTTGGCAAAACGTCGGCTAAACGCCGCGCTATAACGCGGGAAAAAGAGGTTGAGTTGCTGTTATACGTTGGTTTCGTGGGTAAAGCGCCTGCGGCGCACGGCCGAGTGCCTCGGCTCTCAGTGCGGATATTAAGAAGTCGGCTTGGCAAAACGTCGGACAAACGCCGCGTCCGAACGCGGGATTAGGTGGTTAAGTTGCTAACAAACGTTAGTTGCGCGGATTGCCCCCTCGTG
>ONEN01000061.1 GCA_900316815.1 uncultured Eubacteriales bacterium
AGCCGACACCAATACAGTCCCGGCTGTCATCACCATCATAAGAGCCAGAATGAGGGCAAGCGCCTTTTTCATTCCTGACATCTTATTTCCTCCGTGGAATTATTATCCTCTTTCTGCAATAAATCTGCGAATTGCAGTGACATCCGATACATTCAGCTTGCCATCCTTATTGAAATCGCCCAGTTCCTTGGTAACGGTGTAACCGTCCTTCTCAATGAGGAAGAGCTGGAGATAAGTAGCGTCTTTGATGTCAATAACGCCGTCCTTGTTGACGTCGCCCAACTCGTACTCGGTAATGGGAGAGGTGGTCGGCTGGGTAACGATCTGCTGGGTGGTGGGCTCGGTCGGAATGTCGCCGCCGGTTGCCTTTACGGTGAAGGTCTTGGTGGCCTCACTGTTGTCGGAAGCCTGTACATGCACCGTTACCTTGTAGTCGCCCTCTGTGTTGAACTGATAGCTGTATTCGGGAGAGAGGGTGTAGTAAGCGGTATTGGATGCACCGTTAGGATCCTTAATTTCATACTTGTAGAACAGCAGGTTGGTGCCTGTGTGGCCGCCCGCCGCCGTTACGTTGATTTTTGCGGTTCCCGTCTTGACATAGCCGTTATCGGAAGGCGTCACCTTCTTGATGATGGGGCTGGTCACGTTGGCGTCAGACTCAACCGTAACACTGAGGGTACGGCTGTTCTCATTGCCGGCGCTGTCCTTTACATCAAAGGTCAGGGTGTAGTTGCCGGCAGTAGTGGGCGTCCATGTAGCGGTATTACCGGCTGCCCAATCGCGCACGGTGGTGCCGTTGGCGCTGAACTTGTAGCTTACGGTGCCTTCGCTGCTGACAGCGGTAGCGGAGAGAGTGACCTCAACGCCCGTGTAGATGCTGCTGCCGGGATCGGCGCTGTAGGATTTGATCTGGAGCGGGCTGAGGTCGTAGTCTGACCAGGTACCCGTGGAGTAGTCATAAATCTGTCCGCTCTTGATGTTCTTGAGGTCGGCGGTCTTTCCGTCATCGCCGCCCGGATTGAAGATGCAGTTTGCAAAGGTCTTGGATGCGGTGTACACCCAGACGTCTCCCTCAACCTTCGTCATATTGGCGCCCGGCCACGAGGAATCCTTATCCGTTTCACTGTTCCACATGTAGCAGCGCGGCTGGATCCAGTTGGCGGTGTTCTTCAGAAATACGGTTGTGCCGTCTCCTGAAGGAGTGGTGGGTGTTATGGGAGTGGTGGGGTTGGTAACATCTCCGCCGTAAACCGACCATGATCCGGTGGAAATGTTCGAGGTCAGGTCACAGATGTAGCCGTTGTAGTTGGAATAGGCCATATCAGAAGTCTGACTGGTGCCTACGCCGCTGTTGCCGTTGTTGAAGATGATTTTTGCGAAGTCGCCGGTCAGCGTATAGGAATACACGCCGCTCTCGCTCGTCGCGGTCATCTGCACGCCCGGCCATGCCTTGTTGTTGCCGACGTCATCAGTCCACATATAGCAATATGCGGCGTTTTCTTAATTTCTTTTTCGGAAATATATGATTTTTTTGACTGCCAAAATTACAGCAATATTTTTGTGCAATTATCCCAACTGTAACCTTTCATCACAATATTCAGAGGTCTTGTTTCACCCGGACCATAAAACGAAAAAGCGCTCCCGTTCAAAACGGAAACGCTCTTTATCATTATTCTCTTATTCCTGCATAAAGAAGGAGAAAAATGCTCTGTATGCCATGTACACGTCTGTTTTGGAAACAATTTCAAACGGCGCGTGCATACTCAGCACAGGTACGCCGAGATCGATAACATCGACGTTCATATTGGCGACATACTTGGCGATAGTACCGCCGCCGCCGAGGTCCACTCTGCCCAGCTCGCCGATCTGCCACTGCACGCCGTTTTCCTCCAGCATACTCCTTACCGCTCCCATAAACTCCGCGGAAGCGTCGGAGGTATCGTATTTGCCGCCGTGACCGGTGTATTTGGAAATCACCACGCCGCCGTTCAGATAGCAGCTGTTCTTCGCCTCAAACGCGGAGGCATATGTGGGATCAAACGCGGCGTTCACATCAGCGGACAGGCAGGTGCTTTGAGACAGTGCGCGGTAGCCCTCTACCCCGTCGAGCTTTGCGAGGTCGTAGATGAAATAGCGCAGAAAATCGCTCTGCATACCCGTATTGCCGTCGCTGCCGATCTCCTCTTTGTCAGTCAGATAGGTAACGCAGGTCTGCTCCACATCCTTGGCGTTCAGCGCCGCCATCAGAGCGGGATAAGCGCACACCTTGTCGTCGTGGCCATAGCCGCCGATCATGCTGCGGTCAAAGCCGATGTCCTTCGCCTTGAAGGAAGGCGTAAGACACAGCTCGGCCGAGAGGAAATCGCCCTCGGTGATGCCGTATTTCTCGTTGAGGATTGCCATCACATTCAGCTTGACAAGCTCCTTCTCATCCTCCGCCTCAGCGTAAGGGCGAGAGCCGACAAGGACATTCAAATCCTCGCCCGTAAATGCCTTTGCCATGGGCTTGGTCACCTGCTCCTGTGCGAGATGCGGCAGTAAATCCGTCACGCAGAAGCAGCTCTCATTTTCTTCATCGCCCCATTTGACGTCGACGCGCGTGCCGTCGAGCTTGACGACAACGCCGTGGAGCGTCAGGGGAATAGCCGTCCACTGGTATTTTTTCAGTCCGCCGTAGTAATGGGTCTTGAACAGCGCAAGGTTATTGCTCTCATACAGCGGATTCGGTTTGAGGTCAATGCGCGGAGAGTCGATATGGGCTATTGCCAGACGCGCGCCCTTTTTGACGCCGTTTTTGCCGATCACCGCCAGCGCCACCGCCTTGCCGCGGTTGACAAGATAAATCTTATCGCCTGCCTGATAACTTCCCTCGGGATCAAACGGTACAAAACCCGCCGCCTCGGCTGCGGCTACCGTATAGGCGACCGCCTCGCGCTCCACGGGGGAAGCGTTCAGAAATTGCTTATAGCCCTCGCAAAACGCGTCGGCATCGGCAATTTCTTCGGCGGAAAGCGCCTTTACGCCCTTAGGCTCATACATCAGTTCCTCGCGCAAAAGCGCGGTTTTTGTTTTTTCTTCTGCCATGTTGCATCGTTTCCTTTCTATGGCGTCATTGATTGCTATTTTGTGCTGCCGGATATTTATTGATAATACAGCTCCAGATACTTTTCCTTTGCGCTCTCCACGCGCTGAACGTAACTGCGGGTTTCCTCAAAGGGAATGTTCTTCACGATCAGCGTTTTGCCGTCGGAGCTGATGGCGGGATCCGTCAGCCACGCCTCCACGTTTCCCGGTCCTGCGTTATATGCCGCAACCGCGCACTCTTCATCGCCGAAGGTATCCAGGTGGTTGCGCAGGATATTGCAGCCGTATTCTATGTTCACAGCGGGGTCATACAAGTCCTCCAATGTATATTTATCGGCTTCTCCCCGCAGATTCATGTAGTGCTCAAAGGTGTCCTCGGTAATTTGCATCAACCCGTGTGCCCCCGCCGGAGACTGCGCGTTGACGTTGAAGCTGCTTTCGGTGCGAATCACCGCGTAAACCAGCGCAGGCTCCAAATCGAATTCCTTCGCCGATTTTTCAACGTACTCGCTGTAGCTCTGCGGATACTGGCTATTTTGCACCCGTTTTTTCACTCTCTCATGGTAACCGGAGGTTACAAAGACAGCAGCAAAAATCAGCACCGCCAATATCGTCCCCCATACCGCGAGAACAATACCCCTGCTGCCGCTTTTTTTGTTTGTCGGTTTTCTTCTTCTGTTCTGATTCTGTGTGAAGCGGCTTTCCGCCATTAACTCACCCCATTTGCGACGATTTCCCATACGCCTTCGGCGCGCCGTCGCAGCGCTTCCCCGTCGGCGTTTGCATAGCGCAGCGGCGTGCGGACCTTCAGCGTGCCGCCCGTGACCTTCAGCCAGGTCAGGCGGTTGCCCTGCGCGTCGCGGGAGATCTTGCTGCGCCTGCAGACGGCTTTCCGCCTGTTCCTCGGTGATGCCGTCACGCGCGATAATCCGTGCCATGCGCCGCCCCTTATCGGCGACCACGGCTATTACGGCGTCACAGATGATGTCGGCGCCCGCTTCATACAGCTGCGGCGCGTCGAACACGACCACTCCCTCTGCCCCTCTGAGCAGCTCGAAGAGCCGCGCCGTGACAAAGGGATGCACCAGCCTGCCGAGAAGCGCTGTGCTTTCCGCGTCGGCAAACGCGCGGGACGCGAGCAATCTTCGGTCAAGCGTGCCGTCTTCGCGCAGGATATCCGCACCGAAACACGCTGCCACGGTTTTCAGACACGGCGACTGCGCGTTGTAAAGCTGCGCTACAATGGCATCCGCGTCGATGATATGAGCGCCCTTTTCGGCAAACACCCGCGACACGGTGCTCTTTCCCGCACCGCTCTGCCCTGTCAGTCCGATCAGCTTAAACCGTTTCAAGGTCGATCACCTCAAAGCCCGCTGCACGGATCAATCGGTTATACACCGCCAGACCGACGCCCTCGGTGGAGGGCAGGCGCGAATAGACCGTGCGGATGGTTTTATTTTCATCTATTCGGCGGAGACAGTCAAACAGGTGCCGCGCATGGGTCAGATAGTCGTTCCGTCTGCCGAGCGACACCGTCTTGGTGCGCAGCAAAAGCAAATCCTCATCGCAGCAAAGCGCGCAAACGTCGTCCGCTGCGTGCGCGTTGACGTAATCAATATACGCCTCGTCACTGCCTTTTATCAGCAGAACATTCGCCTTGGGAGCGTAGTGCTTATATTTCATGCCGGGGCTTGCGGCAACGGCACCCTCCGCCAGACGGTGCAGCACCGCGTCGTCCACCTCGACCTCACCGAGCACCTCACGCAGCTCCTCTACGGTGATGCCGCCGGGACGGAGCACACACGGCACTTCTGTCGCGAGGGTGATAACCGTACTTTCCACTCCCACCGCGCTTGCGCCGCCGTCGAGCACCGCGTCAATTCTGCCGTCCATATCGTTGAGAACATGCCGCGCGGTTGTGGGACTCGGGGAGCCTGACAGATTGGCAGACGGCGCCGCCAGCGGCGTATCGGCAGCCCGTATCACCGCCTGCGCCACAGGGTGACTCGGAAAACGGATTGCCACTGTGTCCAAGCCCGCGGACACCTCGGACGGTATTACATCGGTACGCTTCATAATCATGGTTAGCGGTCCCGGCCAGAATGCCTTTGCAAGAAGCTTGGCGCTGTCGGGTATTTCCCGAACCAGGCGGAAGCGTTCGATGTCATCAAACGCCGCCACATGCACAATCAGCGGATTGTCCATCGGTCTGCCCTTCGCCTGAAATATCTTGGCGACCGCTTCACCGTTGAGCGCGTCAGCCGCTAAACCGTATACCGTTTCGGTGGGAATCCCCACCACGCCGCCGTCCTTCAGAATGGCGGCGGCTATATCAATTTGATGTTCATCTAATACCTGTGTTTTCATCAGCCTTGTTCCATGCTTTCCCTCAGCTTCTCGGCGCGGTCTGCCGTTACCAGCGCGTCAATCACCTCGTCGAGATTGCCGTTTAAGATATCCTCCAGCTTATAGAGCGTCAGACCGATGCGATGGTCGGTCAGTCTGCCCTGCGGGTAATTGTAGGTGCGGATGCGCTCGCTGCGGTCGCCCGTGCCGACCTGCGATTTTCTGTCGGCGGCGATTTCGTTCGCCTGCGCGTCCTGCTTTTCCTTCAGCAGACGGCTTTTTAACACCTTAAGCGCCTTGTCCTTGTTCTTGTACTGGCTGCGCTCGTCCTGACATTCCACCACGGTACCCGTAGGAATATGCGTGATGCGGATGGCGGAGCTTGTTTTATTGATATGCTGACCGCCTGCGCCGCTGGAACGGAAGGTATCGATTTTCAAATCGGCGGGATTGATCTCCAGCTCCACGTCCTCCGCCTCGGGAAGCACCGCCACCGTGGTGGTGGAGGTATGCACGCGTCCCTGGCTCTCGGTCTCGGGCACGCGCTGCACGCGGTGCACTCCGCTTTCATATTTAAAGCGCGAATACGCGCCCTCTCCGTTGATCATAAAGGAGATTTCTTTATAACCGCCAAGTTCTGTTTCGTTGGCGTTGATGATTTCTATTTTATAGCCGCGCTTTTCCGCGTACATGGAATACATGCGAAAGAGAACCGCAGAAAACAGCGCGCTTTCCTCGCCGCCTGCGCCGCCGCGTATTTCCACGATAACGTTACGCTCGTCGTTGGGATCCTTCGGCAAAAGCAGAATTTTCAGCTGCTCGCTCAGCTCCTCTATTTTTTCCTTTGCTTCCTCCAGCTCGAGCTGCGCCAGCTCTTTTAATTCCGGATCAGAATTATCATTTAAAATCTCCAGGCTGTCGCGCTCCGTCTGCAAGGCGCCTTTGTAGTCACGGTAAGTCAGCACAATTTCCTCAATAGACTTGATTTCCTTTATCACTCTTTGGTACTCGTCGGGATTCGCCGCCACATCGGGCTCATAGAGCCGCCTGTTCAGTTCGGCGTAGCGCTTGTCAAAAATTTCAATTCTCTCAAACATATTCTTACTCCGTGATAATTCTCTTTATTCCCTTTTCCGCCTTGCGGCGCGGCAGCATGACCTCGTGTCCGCAGCGGGTACATTTCAATTTGAAATCCATTCCCACGCGCAGCACGGCAAACTCCCTGCCGCCGCAGGGATGCGGTTTTTTCATTTCAACCGTGTCGCCCACACTGACCGTCAATGCTATCACTCCCTTGTTGAATCAGGGATTATTATACTACAACCGTCCCGTTTTATCAAGACCTTTGTTTTTTCGACTGCTTTTCGCTGAGTTTCACTGAATTTCTATCGAGACGCCCTCGGGAATCAACTGCGCGTTATTTTTTCCCTCCCGAACCGTCAGCATCGTCTGCACGTCCAGCAGCTCGGCGTCCGTCGCCTCTCCCTCCAACAGCGCCGTATCCGCGTGGAGCAATTCCTCCGGAAGGTTGCGCAGCTTTGCCCATCGCGGCACAATCAGAAGCGTTTTCCCGCGTATCGTAACATACTGATAGGTTTTCTTTTTTACCGTCACGATTTCCACACTCACCTCGCTGTTGAGCATGACGGTAAAGCGCGTACCGTCCCGAATCGTCAGCGCGTCTTCCGCGCCGACGGGCTTTTCTCCGTTTTTTCCCTCAACCGAAATAACATTTTCTATATCATAGCGTTCGGCAAGCGCCGCCAGGCAGCCTGTATTGCTTTTGGTACGGGAGGTCAGAATCACCATATCTACCTGCCCGCAGCGTTCCGCCGCTGACAGCACCGCCCCTGTGTCCTTTTGAGAACCGCCGCAGCTGAGAAAAGAAAGGTTGCTTCCTTTTTCTACCGCTACAGAATAGGAGCTGCCGTAACGGGTGATTGTCAAAGCAGCGGCATTATCGGCATACAGATAGGTCAGCGAACCGCCGATGGTAAGCGTCAAAGTTGAAATCATCGCTGCATAAAAAACATAGTGCCGACGGCGGTGGATCAGATATCCGAGAATAACAAGCGCCGCTGTCACGCCGACCCATATTTTCCAAAACATCTTGTCTGCCGCTATTGTGGCAAACGGCAGCTGCGCGGAAAAGGCCTCCACATGGATCAGCGCGTGCGCTGCCCAACTCAACGCCTTTTCCAAAACAAATGCAACGGGAGGCAGCCATTGGAACACAAACAGAAGCACTGCCGCTAACAATACGATACAGGTAAGCGGATAGGCGGCCAAAGAAATCAGCACCGTCAGCGGGGTCACTTTTTCAAAGGAAAGAATGGTCAGGGGAATGACCCACAGCGTAGCCGCCAGCGAAACGGAAACAAAGGCAACAATTCCCCGCACGGAGCGCCGCAGCATATACCCCGCTCGCATTCCGAGCGTATACTGCGTTCCTTTCCTTTTCTTCTTTTTCAACGGAAGCCGCCGCAGACAAAAGCGGCAAATCGGATCCGCCCATACCAGAATGCCGAAGGTTGCGGAAAAAGAAAGCAGGAGTCCCATATCCCCCACCGCCAGGGGATTGGCAGCCGTCATTACCCATGCAGCGACGCCCAGAGAATTGACGCCGTCCGGGTCACGCAGGACAACATTCGCCAGAGATGCAATGGACAGCATCACTCCCGCGCGGATAACAGAGGGAGTGAAGCCCGTAAGAGCGACAAAAAACAGCACGAACAACACAGTGAGAATAAATTGGAGCCATGGCGGCACGCCGCGCTTCAACAGCACACGCAGCAGCAGCGTTGCTATGGATAGATGCATACCGGAGACCACAATGAGATAAGAGGTACCGGTGGCAGTAAACGCACGATAGATGTCAGCGGAAAGCGCCTGTTTGTCTCCGAGCAGAACTGCCTTGGCAACGTCTGCCGACTCTGCATCTGTGCGCGCTTCCAAAACCTCCTTCAGCCACTCCCGCACCGAGACAATCCAGGCATACGGCGTCTCGTGCTTCTCCCCTGTCGGTTGTATATCCGCTGCGTTATCCACAAACGCATACAGGAAAACGCCCTTGCTCATCATGTAGGGATAGGACGACTGCTGCGGCGCCAGCTTAACGCGCAGCTTATCAAACGGCTCAAAACCAAACCGGTTCGGGACAGTCAGGCTGATTTTGGCGTCGCAGGCCTCCTGATTCATTGATTCGGATTGGAAAATATACGTCGTGTAACGGTTTTTATAGCGGATGTCATCGGTGACATAGCCTTCCGCCATCACCGTTTTATCAGCGTAGGAATCCAGAATCGGCTGCACTTTTATATTCCAATACAGAAAAATAGAAGCAATCGCCGCCAACATCGATATACCTGCCGCAATCGGCGCGAAGCCCGCTCTTTTTCTGCGGAGAATTCGATCAAATACTCCCGCCAGAACAGCAAGCACAGCGCCTCCCGCAAGCAGGAGGACTGTCAGCGTCGAGTTGTAATAAAAAACGACCGCAAGGGTGACAAGGTACACAAGTCCTGTCACTCCAAACGGTCGTTTCATTTTCATTCTCCTATGACAAGGGAAGCGTTATACGGTCACTTCACCCTCGAATACGGTTTCCGCGTTACCTGTCATGTAGACGGTCTCGTCGGTGTAGTTGATAATCAGGTCACCGCCGATGAGCTTGACCTTGATGTCTTCTCCCTTTTTGCAGTAGCCGTTTTCCACAGCGGCAACCGCTGCGGCGCACGCGCCGGTACCGCAAGCCCAGGTTTCACCCGAACCGCGCTCCCACACGCGCATTTTGATGGTGTGGTCGTCGAGAACGGTGACAAACTCAGTGTTGACTCTCTCGGGGAACAGCTTGTCAAACTCAAACTCGGGACCGACCTTGTCGATGTCGATACGGTCGATATCGTCGCGGAAAACAACGCAATGCGGGTTGCCCATGGAAACGCAGGTGATACGGTATTCCTTGCCCGCGATGGTGACCGCGCGGTCAACCACCTTATCGCCGTCAAGCGCCACGGGAACCTCGGACGGATTAAGGATCGCCTTGCCCATGTCAACGCGCAGGGTGGTCACCTCGCCGTTGTTGGTGAACGCCTTCAGCTTTTTGATGCCGCTGAGGGTTTCAATGGTGATTTCGTCCTTCTCTTTATAGTTCACCATGCCGTGGTCATAGAGGAACTTGCCGACGCAGCGGATGCCGTTGCCGCACATCTTGCCCTCGGAGCCGTCGCGGTTGTACATCTTCATCTGGGCGTCTGCCACCTTGGAGGGTGCGACGAGAATAACGCCGTCGCCGCCGATACCAAAGTGACGGTCGCTCAGTCTTACCGCCAGCGCCTCGGGATTGTTGATCCACTGACCGAAGGTAGAGAAGTAGATATAGTCGTTGCCGATGCCCTGCATCTTGGTGAAGCGGAGCTTCATCTTGCTCTCGCGCATATTGTTGATGTCCACCAGCTCGGTGCTGTGCTGTGAATAACGGCTCTTGAGGCAGTCAGCCAGTGCGTTCGCCGTGTCGAGCGAGGTAAGACAGGGGATGTTTCTCTCAACGGTTTTACGTCTGATTTTCACCGAGTCGCGCGAGGGGATTCTGCCCTTGGCGGAGGTGGAAATAACGTACTGCACCTTGCCCGACTCAATCAGGCTGAGGGTGTTGTTGCCGTGCTCATTTTCGTGAATCTTCTTCACCGCCACCGCGTCGATGCCGTACTTGTCGAGCACCGCCGCTGTGCCGTAGGTAGCGTAAATTTTGAAGCCGAGGTCAAAATACTTCTTGGCGATCTCGCCGATTTCCGCCTTGTCAGAGTCGCGGACGGTAATGAACACGCCGCCCTTCTTTCTCATCTTGTAGCCCGCTGCGATCAGACCCTTGTACAGCGCCTCCTCCAGCGTACTGGCGATACCGAGCACCTCGCCCGTGGACTTCATCTCGGGACCGAGGTGGTTATCCACGTTGATCAGCTTTTCAAAACTGAATACAGGGACTTTAACGGCGATATAGGGGCTCTTCTTGTAAAGACCCGTGCCGTAACCCATGTCGCGGAGCTTCTCGCCGAGCATGGCGCGCGTCGCCAGATCGACCATCGGTACGCCCGTTACCTTGGAAATATACGGAATGGTACGGGAGGAACGGGGGTTAACCTCGATGACGTACAGCTCGTTCTCATAGATGAGGTACTGGATGTTGACCAGACCTTTTGTCTGCAGCTCAAGCGCGAGGTTGCGGGAGCTTTCCACGATGATCTCGGTCATTTCGTCGGTGATGTTCCACGCAGGATAGACCGCGATGGAGTCGCCCGAGTGGACGCCGGCGCGCTCAACGTGTTCCATGATACCCGGAATCAGGATATCTTCGCCGTCGCAGATGGCGTCAACCTCAATTTCGGTGCCCTGTAAATATTTATCGATCAGAATCGGGTTTTCAATGTTCTGCGCGAGGATAATCGCCATATATTCGCGCACATCGTCCTCGTTGAACGCGATAATCATGTTCTGACCGCCGAGAACGTAAGACGGACGGAGCAGAACGGGATAGCCGATGGTCTCGGCAACGCCGAGCGCCTCCTCGGTCGTCATGACAGTCACGCCGCGCGGACGCTTGATGTGGTACTTCTCCAGCAGCTCGTCAAAGCGCTCTCTGTCCTCCGCCATGTCGATGGCGTCGTAGGAGGTGCCGAGAATGTTCACGCCGTTATCGCTCATGAACTTGGTCAGCTTGATAGCGGTCTGACCGCCGAAAGCAACCACGACGCCGTAGGGGTTCTCGGTCTTGATGATGCCCATGACGTCCTCGTTGGTGAGCGGCTCAAAGTACAGTCTGTCGGCGGTGTCGAAGTCGGTGGAAACCGTCTCGGGGTTGTTGTTGACGATAACAACGTCATAGCCCGCCTGCTTGAGAGCCCATACGCAGTGAACGGAAGCGTAGTCGAACTCGATGCCCTGGCCGATACGGATGGGGCCGGAGCCGAATACGATAATGGTCTTTTTGTCGCTGTTGTTTTTCTCGATGAACTGCGCCGCCTCATTCTCCTTGTCAAAGGTGGAATAGAAGTACGGGGTCTGCGCCTCAAACTCAGCCGCGCAGGTATCTACCATTTTATAAACGGGATAGAGCGGGTTTTGCACTTCCTGACCGCTCAGCTCGGTGATGGTCTTATCGAGGAAGCCCGTTTTCTTTGCGCGCACATACAGCTCCTCGCTGAGCTCGCCCTTTTTCAGTTCATTGGTGACGGCGATGATATTTTTGAGCTTGTCGAGGAACCACTCGTCGATCATGGTGATTTCGTGGATCTGCGCCACGCTCACGCCGCGCTTGAGCGCTTCATAGACGCAGAAGATTCTTCTGTCGTCGCAGACGCTCAGACGGTCGATGACGGAGGCTCTCGAAAGCGAAGCGAACTCCTTGTCGTCGAGGGTGTTGTGGGAAATTTCCGCGCCGCGCACTGCCTTCATGATGGCCTGCTCAAAGGTGGGCGCAATCGCCATAACCTCGCCCGTCGCCTTCATCTGGGTGCCGAGGCTGCGCTTGGCGTAAACAAATTTATCGAACGGCCACTTGGGGAACTTGACAACGACATAGTCGATGGCAGGCTCAAAGCAGGCGTAGGTGGTGCCTGTGACCGCGTTTCTGATTTCGTTGAGGGTATAGCCGATGGCGATTTTTGCCGCCACCTTGGCGATCGGGTAACCTGTCGCCTTGGACGCGAGCGCCGAGGAACGCGACACACGGGGGTTAACCTCGATAACCGCGTATTCAAAGGTCTCGGGATCGAGCGCAAACTGGCAGTTGCAGCCGCCCTCGACTTTCAATGCGGAGATAATATTCAAAGCCGCAGAGCGCAGCATCTGGTATTCTTTATCGGAAAGGGTGACGGTAGGCGCGATAACGATGGAGTCGCCCGTATGGACGCCGACGGGGTCGAAGTTTTCCATTGAGCAGATGGTGATAACGTTGCCCTCGCTGTCGCGCATTACCTCGAACTCGATCTCCTTCCAGCCCGATACGCACTTCTCAACAAGCACCTGAGTGATCGGAGAAAGCTCGAGTCCGTTGGAGGTAATTTCGATCAATTCTTCTTCATTATTTACAATGCCGCCGCCTGTACCGCCGAGGGTAAAGGCGGGACGGATGATTACGGGATAGCCGATTTCCTTTGCGAAAGCAAGCGCGGAATCGACGTCGTTGACAACGGTTGACGGAATGACAGGCTCGCCGATCTCAATCATCGTGTCCTTGAACATCTGTCTGTCCTCGGCCTTGTCGATCGTTTCGGGGTTTGCGCCGAGCAGCTTTACGCCGTATT
>ONEN01000017.1 GCA_900316815.1 uncultured Eubacteriales bacterium
CGAGGACAAGATGCTCAAGGGCGCCAAGCGCGAGCACAAGACCGTGATGGAGATCGCGCAGTTCTACACCGACGCGTTCTTCGCGGACTGCGACAAGCTCAACATCAAGCGCCCCGACGTAGTGGAGCCTGCCACCAACTGTATCGACGACTTTATCGACATGGTATCCGTCCTGCTGGAAAAGGGCTACGCCTACCTCGCGGGCGGCAACGTCTACTTTGACACCTCCAGGCTGAGCACCTACTATGTGTTCGGCAACATGAATGAGGAGGATTTGGCAGTAGGCGTGCGCGACAGCGTGGAGGAGGACGAGAACAAGCGCAACAAGACCGACTTTGTGCTGTGGTTCACCAAATCCAAGTTCGAGGATCAGGAGCTGAAATGGGAATCGCCGTGGGGACTCGGCTATCCGGGCTGGCACATCGAGTGCTCGTGCATCAGCAAGAAGCACAACGGCGAGTATCTGGACATTCACTGCGGCGGCATTGACAACGCTTTCCCCCACCACACCAACGAAATCGCGCAGAGCGAGGCGTATCTCGGTCACAAGTGGTGCAACTACTGGTTCCATGTGCTGCACCTCAACGACGCGCGCGGCAAGATGAGCAAGTCCAAGGGCGATTTCCTGACGGTCTCGCTGCTCGAGAGCAAGGGCTACGACCCCGTTGTGTACCGCATGTTCTGCCTGCAGAGCCACTACCGCAAGCCGCTGACCTTCTCCTACGAGAGTCTGGACAACTGCGTCAAGGCGTATGACAAGCTGATCAAGCGCATTACCGCGCTGCCCGGGGAGGGCGAAATCGAGCGGGACAAGGCGGACGCGCTGCTGAACAAATTCAGAGAGGCGATGGACAACGACCTCAACACCTCTCTGGGCGTGACGGTGATATACGACGTGCTCAAGGCGGACGCCAACGGCGCGACCAAGCGCTATGTGCTGGGCGAGCTTGACCGCGTGCTCTCGCTGAACCTGCTCCGTGAAAAGGAAGAAGCGCCCGCAGCGGAGGCGAATCCGCAGGACGCGGAAATCGAGGCGCTGATCCAAAAGCGTGCCGAGGCGCGCAAGAACAAGGACTGGGCGACAGCGGACGCCATCCGCGACCGGCTCGCCGCCATGAACATCATTGTCAAAGACACCAAGGACGGCATGACATGGCATAGGGCATAACCATGTGCCGGCTATTCATGTGCCGCAGGCAGCGTGCCGCTGCTGTCAGTGCGGCTTTGGAAAAGTCGGTTTAACAAAAACGTAGAACTAACGCCGCGTCCGGGTGCCCCGGTTGTCAGTTCGCGCCACCGACGTTTGGATGTAGCTTCACCTTCATGCACGCGTCATAACGCGGGCGTTAACTGTTAAGTTGCTGCCATACGCCGATAGCGCGGATTGACAGCCGAGGCACTCGGCTTCGGTCATGAATGAACTTTCGGTTTCCTCCATATACATGTAGCAGTGTATATGGAGGGATTTTTTATGAAGCTATTTATTTTGACCCGCCGCAGCCTGATCGCCCTCGCCCTTTGCCTGCTCGCAGGGCTTACCGCTGTCGGCGTGACGGTGTCCTCGGCGTCGCAGGCTGTTCAGACCGCCGCCACCCCCAAGATCAACCCCATCTACCGCGTGGCAAGCACCAAAAAACAGGTCGCCATCTCCTTTGACGCGGCGTGGGGCAACGAGCAGACGGGTGAGCTGCTGGACATCCTCGACCGCTGTCAGGTAAAGGCAACCTTCTTTCTGGTGGGCGAATGGGTGGATAAATACCCCGACGACGTCAAGACCATCGCCCAAAGGGGGCACGACGTCGGCAACCACAGCAACACCCATCCCCACATGCCGCAGCTCTCGCGCGACATGGCTTCCGCCGAGGTCAGCGCCTGCAACGACAAAATCAAGGCGCTCACCGGCAAGGCGCCCACGCTGTTCCGACCTCCCTACGGCGACTATGACAACAAGGTGGTGGAAACCGTGAAGCAGCTCGGCATGTACTGCGTGCAGTGGGACGTCGACTCCCTCGACTGGAAGGACCCCTCGCCCGAGCAGATGTGCAAGACTGTTTTGGATAAAGTGACCGACGGCTCCATCGTCCTCATGCACAACGGCGCAAAAAATACCCCCGCCGCGCTGCCGTCGATCATCGAGGGCATTAAAGACAAGGGGTATGAGATCGTGTTGATTCGTGATTTGATTCCCGAGGGGGAGTATTATACCGACGTGCAGGGGGAGCTGCATTTGACTGAAAACTGAAGACTTAAAACTTAAAAATGAATAATAATATTTGACTTTACCGTATGATTATTGTATAACGAGAATGTTGAGAAACAGCATGGGCTGTTTCGCATTAATTAACGGTTTTATTTTTCAACCGCCTTGTTTTTGCCGAAACAGGGCGGTTATTTCTTTTATCAAATCCGCAATAAAAAACCGGTTGAAAAATCCCGCGAATAGTGATACAATAGTGGAAACACATTTGAAAGGATTGAACCCCAATGAGAAGTGACGCAGTAAGAACTCCCGTAAAATGCGCGCCGCAGCGTTCGCTGATGCACGCGCTGGGTATGACGGACGAGGAAATGACCAAGCCCCTGATCGGTATTGTCAGCTCCTACAACGAAATCGTGCCCGGTCATATGAACATCGACAAGCTGGTAGAGGCCGTTAAAATCGGCGTCGCCATGGCGGGCGGCAACCCCGTTGTGTTCCCCGCGATCGCCGTTTGCGACGGTATCGCCATGGGTCACAAGGGCATGAAGTATTCGCTCGTTACCCGTGACCTGATCGCCGATTCCACCGAGGCAATGGCAATTGCCCACGCCTTTGACGCCCTCGTCATGGTGCCCAACTGTGACAAAAACGTGCCCGGTCTGCTGATGGCGGCGGCACGCCTGAATATTCCCACCATCTTCGTCAGCGGCGGTCCCATGCTGGCAGGCCGCTTTGCCGGCAACAAAACCAGCCTCTCGAGCATGTTTGAGGCTGTCGGCTCCTACAATTCGGGCAAAATCACGCTCGACGAGCTGAACGAATACGAAAACAAGGTCTGCCCCAGCTGCGGCAGCTGCTCGGGCATGTACACCGCCAACTCCATGAACTGCCTCACCGAGGTGCTGGGCATGGGTCTGCGCGGCAACGGCACCATTCCCCCCGTCTATTCCGAGCGCATCCAGCTCGCCAAGCGCGCCGGTATGCAGATTATGGAGCTGCTGGAAAAGGACATCAAGCCCCGCGACATCATGACTGAGGACGCGTTCCGCAACGCGCTCACCATGGATATGGCGCTCGGCTGCTCCACCAACTCGATGCTCCACCTCCCCGCCATCGCGCACGAGTGCGGCATCAACCTCAACCTCGACATCGCCAACGAGATCTCCGCCAAAACGCCCAACCTCTGCCATCTGGCGCCTGCGGGCAGAACCTACATGGAGGACCTCAACGAGGCGGGCGGCATTTATGCCGTTATGAACGAGATCAACAAGCTCGGCCTGCTCAACACGAGCCTCATCACCTGCACCGGCAAGACCATTGCCGAGAATATCGCGGGCGTGGTCAACAAGAATCCCGACGTCATCCGTCCCGTAGAGAAGCCCTACAGCGCCACGGGCGGCATCGCCGTGCTCAGGGGCAACCTCGCGCCCGACGGCTGCGTGGTCAAGCGCTCCGCCGTCGCCGCCGAAATGCTCAAGCACGCGGGTCCCGCCAAGGTGTTCGACTGTGAGGAGGACGCCATGGAGGCGATCAACAACGGCTTTATCTCGGAGGGCGACGTGGTCGTCATCCGCTACGAGGGTCCCAAGGGCGGCCCCGGTATGCGCGAAATGCTCAACCCCACCTCGGCGATCATGGGACGCGGCTTAGGCAGCTCGGTCGCGCTGATCACGGACGGACGCTTCTCGGGCGCGACGCGCGGCGCGTGCATCGGTCACATCAGCCCCGAGGCGGCGGTAGGCGGCCCCATCGCGCTGGTTGAGGACGGCGATTTCATCGAAATCAACATCCCCGAGAACACCATCACCCTGAACGTGAGCGACGAAGAGCTGGCAAAGCGCAGAGCGCAGTGGAAGCCCAGAGAGCCGAAGATCACCACAGGCTATCTGGCGCGCTACGCCAAGCTGGTATCCTCCGGCGCACAGGGAGCGGTCTTGTCCTAACCGAGTGCCTCGGCTGTCAGTGCGGCTTTGGACAGCGTGCATGTTGCAAAACGTTTAGTTAACGCCGCATCCGTACGCGAGAGCAGGCGGTGACGCTGCGGCTAAACGTTGGTTGCGCGGATCGCCCCTCACGGCAACGGGTACAGGCATAAAGGTAAAAAAATGTCGGGCAGACAGGTTAGTTTTATAACAGCCTTGTCTGCCCGGTTTCATTTATCATGTGCCCCTTTGGGGCACAATTCATGGCGCAGCCAATTCATGTGCCGCAGGCACAATTCATGACCGCAGGTCAATTCATTCCTGTATTTATGGTTTCCACGAAAACCAAAGTTTGTTTTATTACCCTTCGTCGGGTTCAGGAATGAATTGTCTTTCAGACATGAATTGGCTTCGCCATGAATAGCCGCGTACTGCGGCATGAATAGAGCGCTTTCGCGCTCATTGGAATTGGCGGCTACGGGAATGATTGAAAAATACGCCGCCCTATGGTATAATCAATCTATCAAACGCAAAGGAAATGTTGACTATGTTCAAACTGCGGAGATTTTTACGCGACTACAAAAAGGAATGTATCATCGGCCCGCTGTGCAAGCTGCTGGAGGCTATTCTCGAGCTGTTTGTGCCGCTGGTGATGGCGAATATCATCGACGTCGGCATCAAAAACCGCGACGCCGGCTATGTGTGGATGATGGGCGGCCTGCTGGTGCTGCTCGCCCTGCTCGGCTGGTCAAGCGCCATGTTTACCCAGTACTTCGCCTCCAAGGCGTCGCAGGGCGCGGGCACGCTGATCCGCCGCGCGCTCTACGAGCATATCAACACCCTCTCGCACGCGGAGCTGGACAGGCTCGGCACGCCCTCGCTGATCACGCGCATCACCAACGACACCAATCAGGTGCAGCAGAGCATCGCCATGATGATCCGCCTGCTGACCCGCGCCCCGTTTATCATAGCCGGCTCGCTGGTAATGGCAATGACCATCAATCTGCAGCTCTCGCTCATCTTCTTCGGCGCGGCGCTGCTGATCGCCCTCACGCTTTACCTTGTGATGACGCGCAGCGTGCCCATCTTCTCCGCCATGCAGAAAAAGCTGGACAAAATCGGCCTGCTCTCGCGTGAGAACCTCTCGGGCAACCGCGTCATCCGCGCCTTTTCCAAACAGAAAACCGAGTGCGCGCGCATGGACGAAGCCACCGAGGATCTGGCGAAAACCGCCATCCGCGTCAGCCGCCTGTCCGCCCTGCTCAGCCCCGTGACCTACGCGGTGACCGACGTCGCAATCATTCTCATCGTCTGGTTCGGCGCGGTGGAGGTGAACGCGGGCGGTATGCACACGGGCAACATCGTGGCGCTGGTGAGCTATATGACGCAGATTTTGCTGGCGATGGTGGTCGTGGCAAACCTGATCATCCTCATGACGCGCTCCTCCGCCTGCGCCAAGCGCATCAACGAGGTGCTGGAGACCAAGCCGAGCGTCGCGTCGCACACGACGGAGCCGATTACGACGGACGTCTCCGCTCCCAAAATCGAGTTTGAAAACGTCAGCTTCAACTACACCGCCGACGGCGACGAGGCGCTGACCGACATCAGCTTTTCGGTGCCGCGCGGCGCGACGGTGGGCATTATCGGCGGTACGGGCTGCGGCAAGAGCACGCTCGTCAACCTGATACCGCGCTTCTACGACGCCACGGCGGGCTGTGTGCGCGTGGACGGACGCGACGTGCGCGACTACCCCTTTACGCAGCTGCGCCGTCAGATGGGCATTGTGCCCCAGCAGAGCACGCTGTTCAGCGGCACCATCCGCGACAACCTCCGCTGGCGCAATAAAAACGCCTCCGACGAGGCGCTGATCGCCGCGCTGCGTATCGCGCAGGCGTACGACTTCATTGAAAAGCTTCCGCGCGGGCTGGACAGCCGCGTGGAGCAGGGCGGCAAAAATTTCAGCGGCGGTCAGCGGCAGCGGCTCTGTATTGCGCGCGCGCTGGTGGACGATCCCTCGCTGCTGCTTCTCGACGACAGCTTTTCCGCCCTTGACTTCGCCACGGACGCTGCGCTGCGGCGCGCGCTCCGCGAGAATACGCGCGGCATGACCGTGGTGATGGTCACCCAACGCTGTTCCACCGTAAGAAACGCGGATTTGATTCTGGTTATCAACGACGGCGCCCTCGCGGGTCAGGGCACCCACGACGAGCTGATGGCAGGCTGCGAGGTTTACCGCGACATCTGCCGCTCGCAGCAAACGGAAAAGGAGGCGGCGGTATGAAAAACAAAGCCCCTGTAAAAAAAGTATGGCAGGCGGTGCGCCCCTACCTTCCCCTGCTTCTGCTCGCGGTGCTGTTCGCGCTGGTCAGCGTGTCGCTGACGCTTCTGATTCCCGTGCTGGTCGGCCGCGCCATTGACCATATCATCGGACAGGGCAACGTCAGCTTCGGCGATGTGGCGCAGATTCTCGGCTACATCGGCGGCGCCGTTGTCGGCGTGACCGTCTGCCAATGGCTGATGCAGTATTTTGTCAATCTGGTCAGCTTCCGCACCGTGCGCGACCTGCGCCGCGCGGTGTTCCGCAAGCTCAACGCCGTGCCGCTTTCCTACATCGACACCCACGCGCACGGCGACCTCATCAGCCGCGTCATCAACGATGTGGACGCGGTGGGCGACGGCCTGACGCAGCTGTTTTTGCAGCTCTTTTCGGGCGTGGTCACCATCGTGGGCACGCTGGTGTTCATGCTGCTGACAGACTGGCGCATCGCGCTGGCGGTGTTCTTCCTCACGCCGCTCTCGCTCTTTGTGGCGGGCTTCATCGGCAAGCTCAGCGCCGGACGCTTCCGCGAGCAGCAGCTTTTGCAGGGCGAAATTTCGTCCTATGTGGAGGAATATGTGGGACAGCAGCGCGTGGTAAAGGCGTTCGCCTATGAACAGCAGGCGTTCGCGGATTTTGACGCCTGCAACACGCGGCTCCTCGACGTGGGCTTCAAGGCGCAGTACGCGGGCGCGCTGGCGAATCCGAGCACGCGGCTGGTCAACGCCATTGTGTACGCCGCCGTGGGCATTGTCGGCGCGCTGACGGTGCTCTCGGGCACGCTCACCGTGGGCGGACTCTCCTGCTTCCTCACCTACGCCAACCAATACACCAAGCCCTTCAATGAAGTAACGGGCGTGCTCACGCAATTGCAGACGGGTATCGCCGCCGCGGGACGCGTGTTCGAGGTGCTCGAAGCCGGGGACGAGATTCCCGACGCAGCGGACGCGCCCTCTCCCGCGCCGAAGGGCGAGGTAATATTTGACAACGTGAGCTTCTCCTACACGCCCGACAAGCCCCTGATACGCGACTTCTCGCTGCGCGTCAAAAGCGGCACGCGCGTGGCGATCGTCGGCCCCACGGGCTGCGGCAAGACGACGCTGATCAACCTGCTGATGCGCTTTTATGATGTGAACAGCGGCAAAATTCTGGTGGACGGCGCCGACGTCCGCGAGATGAAGCGCGACGACCTGCGCGCGCGCTGCGGCATGGTGCTGCAGGACAGCTGGCTGTTCCACGGTACCATCATGGAGAACCTGCGCTACGGCAACGAAAACGCCACCGAGGCGGAGGTGCTTGCCGCCTCCAAGGCAGCCTACGCCCACAGCTTCATCCGCCGTATGCCCAACGGCTACAACACCGTCATCAGCGAGGGCGGCGGCAACCTGAGTCAGGGACAGAAGCAGCTGCTCTGTATCGCGCGCGCCATGCTGACAGACCCTTCGGTGCTGATTCTCGACGAGGCGACCTCCTCCATTGATACGCTCACCGAAATCCGCGTGCAGAAGGCGTTCGCCAAAATGATGCAGGGCAGAACGAGCTTTGTGGTGGCGCACCGCCTGTCCACCATCCGCGAGAGCGACGTCATCCTCGTCATGCGCGACGGCAACATCGTGGAGCAGGGCAGTCACGACGAGCTGCTGGCGCGCAGGGGCTTCTATCACAAGCTGTATTATTCGCAGTTTTCCTCCCGTGTAAGTAATCATTAATATGTAATGAGCGCCTAAGCGCTCTATTCATGCCATGTAATGGCAATTCATGGCGAAGCCAATTCATGCAGGGGTACCCTGCTATTCATTCCTGTATTAAGGGTTTCCGATAGGTGCAGCGTTGCCATTATCGCCAAATGCCGGGCACAGGAATGAATTGACCTGCGGTCATGAATTGTTCCTTGAACATGAATTGCCGCTTTGCGGCATGAATTGTGCCTTCGGCACATGAATATGCTTTGCAATAAAGCAGACCGGTTCCTGTCCAACGGACAGAAGCCGGTCTTTATGCTTCGTTAATTTTTTTCTGCCTTTGTGTAGAACACCTTGAGGAACATCTCGTAGAACTCTTTTTCTTTAACATAGTTCTGCGCGTTGTCACCCACCTGCTTTACATCGACGGGCACACTGCTGTAATGGAACTTCATATCCCTGTTAACAACATACTCCGTCGCCAGATAGGTAATGCGCTCGGCGTTCAGGTTGGTGCAGGAATACGGAGCGGACGCGTTGAACAGATTGACGGGCACCGATACGTCGCTCTTTGTGCGCGCGATCATCTTTTTCAGGAACTCGTTGCAATACACCTGCTGGCGCTTGTTGCGCAGCAGATTCGCGTCGGGGCGATCCTTGGCACGCGCCTGGATGAACTCGCGCGCCATAACGCCGTCAAGGTGATACTCCTCGCCCTCCGTGAAGAAGCTGATGGTCTCGGGAGAAACCACGTCAACGCCGCCCACGCTGTCGTTGATGTCCTGGAAGCCGTCCAGGTTGAGCGACACATAGGTCTTGATGGGAATGTTGTAGAACAGCCGCGACACAGCGTCGGCGCTGTTCATACAGCTCTTTTTCTCGCCGTCGCCGTAGGCAAACGCCGCTGCGATCGCCTGCTTTTCCAGTCCGACATAGCCGCCGTCGGGCGAATATACGCCCACATCGGTGATGATGTCGCGCGGCACGTTGATGATGTCGATAACGCCTGTTTTCTTATTGATGACAAACAGCGAAATGACGTCCGACATGTAGTTGGTTATATAAACCTCGCTCTTGGTGGTGCTGTCGACTCTGTCTATACCGAGGAACAGAATGGTGATGATGTCGTTATTGTAATTGTAGCGTTCGTTGTTGTAGACAACGTACTGACCCTTTTGTCCGACCACCACATTTTCGGGAGCGCGGATGTTGACGTTCTTTTCTGTCACCTGTTCCTTGCCCTGGTAGTACATCGCAAACAGCGACGCGCCGGCCACAAGGGCGGCTGTGACAAGCAGCACCAAAATAATCAGCAGTATCTTCTTTACGCGCTTCAGGCTTTTGCTGTGCCTGTGCTTTCTGCGGCGCTTACCGCTGTGGTGGTGATGGTGATGATGATGGCGCCGGCGGTGCTTACCCGAGTCGCCCTCCGCCGAGGCGGACGCCTGCTGTTCGTTGCGCGCCTCTTCCTTTTCCGTCAGCTCCGCCCGTAGCGCAGCCTCAGCGGGATCCATCCCGCCGTCCTTTATATGTTCATCTGCCAATCTGACGTCCTCCTGCTTATATTGCTTCTATATTTATATTATAAAGCCAACGCGCTGCATCAGCGGGGCTGTTTCAAACAATAAAATAGAGGGACAGCGTTTGCCATCCCTCTACTGAGTGTCCTGATTATTTCTTAGCGGAACGACGCTTTGCGGAAACTACTACCGCAGCAACAGCCAACGCAGAAACACCAAGGATGATGTAGGCAACAGCGTCCTGAGAGCCGGTCTGAGGAGACTTGCTGCCGGTATCTTTGGACTTATCACCGCCGGGCTCCGAAGGAACGAAAGGCTTGGTCTCTTCGGGAGAGCCCTTCTTCGCAAAGGTAGGAACCACTTTGAGGTCGCCGGAAGCGATAACTTCGAGAGTCGCATCAGTCAGCTTGCCAACGGGAGTGTAGGAACCCGCGATGGACCAGCCAAGGAATACAAAGCCTTCCTCGGGAGAAGCGGTAAGCAAAATCTTCTGCATACCGTCGGGACCGATCTCGCCTTCGTACTTAACGTCTGCGCTTCCGCCGCCGGCACTGGTGTCAACGGTTACCACGTACTTTGTGGGTTTCGCTGTAGGACTCTGTACCGACTCCGCAAAAGCAGGGAGCACGGAAAGCGCCACGAGAAGAACAGCAATTGCCACGGTGAGTGCTTTTTTCATTGGAAAATCCCCCAATCATTACATTGAATTTGGGCCCGGGAAAGACCCATGTTTGCTTTGCTCTCTTATTTTAGCATATTGTTGCATAAATGTAAACAAAATAGATGCACAAAAAAGAGAGAAATATTTTGTTAATTCTGACACATCCTACAATTATCCTGCGTTTTCGAGAGGTTGTTGGGCAACTAACTTGCCTACAACAAGAAATCTCTCCGCTCCGGAGTTCGAGCAGGTGCTCAGAATCAGCAAACGGTCATTGATATCCAGCGTAGCGCCGTCGCGCACGTTGCCGGAAATAGAGTGCGGATGCAGAACGTCCTCAAGAAAGCTCTTGTAAACGTCGTCGTTGCTGAAATCATGGGAATTCATGATATGCGAGGTGTCCGCATAATACGCCGACACAATTTCATAAGAATATCCCATGTTGTCGGTGTAGATGTAAATATCCTTGTTCGACGCAAAAAAGTCGGGATCCGAAAAGTTAAGGAGGGTGGCAAACATGCTGCCGTTGTTCATATTGTGGCCGTAAAGGACCGTTACCCTGTCGGAATAGTCCGTCTTATTGCAGAACTGGGAGTAAATGGCGCCCGCAAAGCTGTACTGCTTGTTTACGCCGTGGTCGAGATAGAAAAAGTCGCTCGTTTTGCTCTGCAAAACGGGGTAGTCGATCGCCGTGTTGGGCACCTTGATCCAGGAGTAAATCTCATCGTTTTCCACATCCTGAATCTCCTGAAAATCAACGGGATTCTGCTCGGCGGGAAGGTAGGGTACCACGGTCGTAGCGGGAACGGTGGAGGGAGCCGCCGAGCTCGCCGCGTAGGTGACGCCTGTGCCGGACGTGGCGTCGGCCGTGTACGCGTTCTCCTGCGACATGCCGCTTGGATCGGTCATATGCACATAGGAAGAAGCCAGATTCCTATAGCTGTCGTCCGACTGCTTGTCGTTGATGGCTTTAAAAACCAAATAGCCGCCGCTGCCCGCTATCAGAAGAGAGCAGACAACCAAAACGGCAATAATTATGTTTTTCTTTTTCACAATTGCCTCGCTTTAATGATTCTGCTGCGGCATCGCGCGCACGGCGCTGTCAGAACAGCTGCACAGCCGCCTGCGTGGTATTCGTGTCGGCAGCGCTCTCATTTCCGCCTGCGTTCACAACCGTAATGCTGACTGCCGCCATGACCAGTAACATCAATACCGCAATGGTAATACTGATAACTTTCGTTTTCAATATGCAACATCTCCTCTTTCTCAGCACCTATACAATAGCAAATAGTGTTGCCGAATGCAAGAGGGTTAAACAATCTGTAACTATTTTGATGATTTTACGCCAAATAATCTTATCGGGACTGATGAAATCCGTGCAAAAATGACCCTATGGACTCAGTCCTCAAACAACGGTGTGGAGAAGTACCGCTCCGCCGTGTCGGGAAGCACGGTGACGACCGTTTTTCCCTTGCCCAGCTTTTTGGCAAGCTTGAGCGCCGCCGCCACGTTGGTGCCGCTCGAAATGCCGCAGAGCAGCCCTTCCTCGCGCGCCAGCCGCTTGGCGGTGCTGAGCGCCTCCTCGTCGGTCACCACATAAATTTCATCATAAATATTGCGGTTGAGGATGGCGGGGATAATGCCGTCGCCGATGCCCATCTGCAAATGCGTGCCCACGGTGCCGCCCGCCAGGATAGCGGCGTTTTCGGGCTCGACCGCCCATATCTCAATGTTGGGATACTGCGCCTTGAGCACCTCGCCGATGCCCGTAATGGTGCCGCCCGTGCCGATGCCCGAGCAGAAGCCGTCTATCGGCTCGGCACACTGCTGCATGATCTCCAGCGCGGTGAACCGTTTATGCGCCCTGACGTTGTTGATATTCTCAAACTGCTGCGGCACAAACACCCTGCTGTCGCTCTCGCGCATTTTCAGCGCGGTTTTCACGCACTCGTCAATGCACGCGCCGATGTCGCCCGCGTCGTGGATCAGCCGCACCTCCGCACCGTAGTGACGGATCAGCATACGGCGCTCCTCGCTCACCGAGTCGGGCATGATGATCACGGTGCGGTAGCCCTTGACCGCGCCCACCAGCGCGAGGCCGATGCCCTGGTTGCCGCTGGTCGGCTCCACGATGATGCTGTCCTTGTTGATCAGACCCTCGCGCTCCGCCTGCTCGATCATGTTCAGCGCCGTGCGCGTCTTGATGGAGCCGCCCACGTTGAGCGCCTCGAACTTGACCAGAATCTCCGCGCTGTCGGCGTCGGGCATACGGTTGAGGCGGATCAGCGGCGTCTGCCCCACCGCCTCTAAAACGTTATTGTAAATCATATTCCCTGACCTTTCAAAATAATCTAACCTATTTATTATACAGCAATTCAAGGTCAAAAGAAATATGCAGACTGCCTAAAATCAAGGGGCAAAAAATGTGAAACATGACAGCGTGCCCCGGCTCTCAGTGCGGCCGGGTGCCCCGGCTGTCAGTGCGGCCGGGTGCCCCGGCAGTCAGTGCGGCTTTGGAAAAGTCGGTTTGGCAAAACGTCGGATAAACGCCGCCTTTTGACGCGGGAGTCAACGGTTAAGTTGCTGACAAACGTTGGTTTCGCGGAGAAAGCGCCCTCGGCGCGCGCGGACCGGGTCAAGCGACACGCGGGCGGAATTTTCATGCGTCCGCACAGGAATGAATAGCCGCCCTGCGGCATGAATTTACTGCGTAATGAATAGTGCCTTCGGCACATGAATTGCCGCTGTGCGGCATGAAAGATATGGGGATACACAGCAGGACCCACAGGAGACTGAACAACGGGCAGATTTGCCCCTTTACGTTGAATTTTCTGTCGGAATAGTCCCACACGCGCAGCCCCAGCCGCACATTGACCACCATGCCGCACACAAACTCGCAGGCTGTGATGACCGCCCCTCCCAACAGACATTTCCTGAACAGCCGCATTTGCCCGCACCGCCGGTAGATGCCGCTGAGCAGTGTATAACAGACGCCGCCCGTCAGCACCATCGTCCAGTGCGTCCTGCCGCGCCAGAGCAGCTCGATCAGCCCGTAGGCAACGCCGCCGAACACCATGCGCGCACTGTGTTTTTTAATTATTCCTAAAGCCGTTTCCCTTCGCATACTATCACCGCGTATCAGTATGCCCGGAAAAAGCCCGATTACCCGTGACAGATTCGTAGATTGCAACAAAAACTGGTCGATAGTATTTGACATTTCGTGCCTGATTGTGTATAATGGTGTTGGCTGATTGAACGCGCCCGTGGCGGAACTGGCAGACGCGCCGGATTTAGGTTCCGGTCCTTCGGGGTGCAGGTTCAAGTCCTGTCGGGCGCACCAATTGTCGAAAACTGTCGATGAACGTCGGCGGTTTTTTTATTATAATTTGAATTTATACTTGCTGAACTATAAGCCAATTTCTTCAAAAATTCTTTTGAATATCATTGACAATCGAACGTTTGTGCTATATAATAAATTGTAGGAGGTGATAGATTGCGTATTCAAAAAACAAACTATAACGCAATTGTATTTGATATTAACTTATCAGAAAAAGCAAGGGACGATCATTTTAATCCCATAACCATTCCGAGTCAGGATTATAAAACTTGGCGTGCCGTTCTGGATTTTAAAACTTGTTTTAATTGTGCGGATAATCACGGCAGAATTTTTGATATCAACGATTCTACTGTAATGCTACCGCCACTACATTTATATTGTCGGTGCACACTCGAAGAAATGGAAGCTATCGAAGCAGGCAGTGCGACAAACAATGGAACAGACGGTGCCGATTATTGGTTGAAATATTACGGAAGTTTACCTAATTACTATGTATCACGACCACAACTTGAAGCGCTTGGCTGGAAATATGGTGACAGACCTTCTAAGTTTGCACCGGGTCGAATGTATGGTGGAGATATTTATAATAACGATGACAGAAAACTACCTTATAGAAGCGGAAGGATTTGGCATGAAGCTGATATCAACTATACGCCCGGACGAAGAAATCAGCATAGAATAGTTTGGTCAAATGACGGGTTGCTTTTTGTCACATACGATCATTATCGTACATTCTATGAAATTGTTTAGGAGGTAAAGAATGTATCAGGCAACAATTGATTTAACCGATTGCAAGTACTTAATGGAACTCCACGAGAGAATAAAAAAGGGGTTGAATTTAGAAGATGGATATGGTAGAAATTGGTCAGCCTTTTGGGATGAAATAAACCGAAATATAAAGTGTGGTTTTATCACTGTCAAAGGAAGCGAAACCGTATCGAAAGAGTTAGAGAGTTCTGTTGAAAAAATGCACGAAATCTTAGAAAGAAATAAACAGAGCTGGGCTCATTCAGATTGTCCGTTCGATTATGAATTTGTCGATTGATACAATATCAGTAACAACGTTGAACAGAGGTGGCAGACTCAGTGTGTTGACATATTTACCGAAGTAAGCGAAACTGTGCAAGTTCAGTTCTATCCGGATTTTTTGCGAAATATATCTTTTTCGCTCATTCTTGACAAAAACAAAAAATCCGAACCCTTCTCTTTGATGAGACCGGTTCGGATTTTATTTTTCTTACTTCTTCTCCCGCTGCTCCGTCAGCTCGATGATCAATTCGTCCGAGCCGTCCTCCAGCGAGTTGAAGGCGTCGTAATGGATATGGCTGCCCGCCGTCGCGCGCGACAGCGCAGTCAGCTGCGCCGCCAAAGACAGCAGCCCTTCCCTGTTTGCCGAGAGCACCGCCGTGCCGCCTTCGGTGCGGACGCGGATGGCAAACCCTTCTTCCCAATGCAGTTCCATCGTTCCGTCTCCTATGTTATTCAGAAATGGCTCCACCTCAACCGTTATGTCAGTATTTCGCAGAGATAATAGCCGAAAACTCATTTGCCGTCAGCTTTGTGCATTTCTGCATTTTATCATCGACAAAACCGTCGTATTTCTCCGACATCTTCAGAGTGTCAAATTTGACATAAACCTCATTGCTGTCGGTATTCAAATAGGCGTAATACCGGATATCGTAGAGCGAGTCCTTCGGGTCAATAAAATGCACCAGATACTTCTGGGAATAATCGACCTCGGCTGACACCTCCTCGGTATTATTCAACGCATCTGTTAACGACGCGGCTTCGGACACATGCTCCTTGGATGAAAACGCGGCGACGACCTCCCCGCTCTCGCAGTCGGTAATGACGACATTATTCTGCTCCGAACAGCCGGACAGGCACACAGCCAATAGGATCATCAGCATTCCGAACACAGCGATAAGTCTTTTCATTGAGATTCCCTCCGTAAACAGCTATCTTGATTGTATCATACCACAACCGCATTCTGTTTTCAATCCCCAAACGGACAAAGCCACGCTGTTTAGCAGCAGGGCTGTATTTCTCAACACAAAAATGAATAATACAAAGCACCTTTCCTCCGGGTATGCGGTCAGGGCTTCATTGATATTTGCTCCTATAGAAGTACCGCTCCGCAGAATTTGCTTGGATAATACGGTCTCATGCTTTTCTTTGGATAAATATCGGTGCAGCTTAACAATCCGTGCGCCAAAGTCTATAGATTTATCAATCAGAATGTTTTCTTTCATTTAAACCACCGTTAGAAGTATACCACAAACATTTCTGATACGCAATTATTTAACGGTTTTTCAGTTTTCAGTCTTCAGTATTCATTTAGAAAATCCTGTCTATGCCAACTGAAGACTGAAAATTGAAGACTGAAAAATGAATAATACAAAGCGAAAATCCCGCCGACGTTGTCGACAGGATTTTCGCTTTGGCTGGGCCGGCGGGATTCGAACCCACGAGATGACGGAGTCAAAGTCCGTTGCCTTACCGCTTGGCGACGGCCCAATAAAAAAACAAGCTGTTATATGCTATATAACAGCCCAAACCATAACAAACCTCACAATTTCAATCTTTTACTCACCATTTGAATATCTGATGGCACGTTCTACAATTTCTCTTAATTCACGTTCACTATGATTTTCACAGAGAAAATCTACTATCATGTCAATAAGCTGTTCCTCAAGTGATGTATAATCGTCCATATTTTTCCTCTGCGTTATGTCATCAGTTACTGCCCCGTTGCCGGGGCGAGATAGCACTAAATCGTTCTTCGTGACTTCTCCGTTTCCACGATACATTAGGCATCACCACCTTTGCTGTTATTTGTGTTTTATTTATGTTGTTATTATGTTTTGCGTTTTTATTTATGTTTCCGCATTATTTCATCATTTAACTAAAGTAAATCAACGTTTTCTTTACTTGACGGATA
>ONEN01000058.1 GCA_900316815.1 uncultured Eubacteriales bacterium
GAGGTGTTTGAGACCGTTGAGGAAGCTGCGGAGACCATCGGCTTTCTGATGTCGCAGTACGGCGGCACTGACGGTCCCTTCGTATATCCCGTGCTGCTCATGGATACAACGAACATCGGCTATGTGCAGGCGGTCCCGCTCGGCGACGGCATTTGGGAGATCGGCTATCACATCGGAGCCAAGTACACAAGACGCGGTTACGCCACCGAAGCGGTCAAGGCATTTGTGCCCGTCATCATGGAGAAGATCGGTATTTCAAAAATGGCGGGAGTCTGCCTTGCCGATAACATCGCATCGCAAAAGGTAATGGAAAAATGCGGCTTTGTCTTGGAGTTTAAGGGTATTGGCAACTATCAGGGCGAACAAAGAGAAATCTGCCGCTATTGGTATAAAAACTGACAAACCGCCGTCAAACGGGATGCTTCCTGCTTGGCGGCGTATTTTCTTGTTCTCCGATATTAATCGTGCTTTATCTCTTCGCGGTCAACCGCGGCGCCCTGCGCCCGATGAAAACGAACGCCCTGTTATCCGGACAGTGATGACAGGGCGGTTTTTCTTATTCTCTTTCGCGTATCGTGACCGCTACGGTATCGCCGAAGCTCTTGCCGATACGCCTGCGGATGGCTTTTGTGATGCCGATGATATAGCAGATGTTGCCGTCGTCATCTTTTATGCCCATGTTGACAATGCTGCCGTCATAGGGCGCACCGTCAAAGGTGGCGTGTACCTTTACGCGCCCCTTGCCGAACTCCTCGCGGATGTTGTAGGGGAAGATGATGTACGAAGCGTCCATATATCCGTTTTGCCGGATAACGGCGTTGAATTGATAGTCCTTCATTTTTCCCGTTTCATTACACTCCTTTTTCATCTGTTGAATTGATGTGCGGAAGACGGTATGGCGTTTACGCAATCGGTTTGCCGAAAACCGCTTTATCGGCGTGAACTGCGGGATCATGGATCAGCTTGCGAGCGCGATGGGGAAAAGCGGCAGCGCGATTCTCCTTGACAGCGCGACCCTTGCTTATTCCTACGTTCCCTTCCCCGAAAAGGAAGCCGCGCTTATCATTGTAAACAGCGGCGTCAAGCACGCGCTGGCTTCCTCCGCCTACAACGACCGCCGCCGCGAGTGCGAAACGGCTCTGGCGGATATCAACAAAGTGATAAACGCTTCGTCGCTGTGCGCGTTGAGCGTTGATGAATTTGAGCGGTACAAGGACAGCATTAGTCATCCCGTTTGCCAAAAACGCGCGCGGCACGCCGTGTATGAAAACCGCCGTACCGTGCAGGCGGCGGACGCCCTGCAAAAGGGTGATCCGGCGGCATTCGGCAGGCTGATGCGCGAGTCGCATTTGTCGCTGCAAAACGATTATGCGGTTTCCTGCCCCGAGCTTGACTTTCTCGCGGAAACCGCGTGGCGCTTTGACGGCGTATACGGCGCGAGAATGACGGGCGGCGGCTTTGGCGGCTGCACTGTCAATCTCGTCAAAAAGGACAGGGTCGCGTCCTTTATCGGCTCCAACGCGGATTTGCCGATCGTCGGCGGCTCGATTCTGAGCCACGACCATTTTCAGGGCGGCCGCTACACGTTCCCGATGGAAAGAGCGGAGATCGGGGAGCGCTTTGCGCTTGACGGCTTTGAGGATATTGAATGCGGCATAATCAAATGGCCGATGTCGGTCATCAGAATCCGGGGCGAACGATCCGCAAGGCTTGTGGAGCTTGCGGTTCATATTCTTGAAGCATGGCGCGGCTATACCGACGAGGCGGCGACGATGGACTGGGGAATAATGCCCGGCAGCGCCATCGGGAAGGCCGCGATCACGCAGATAAGCACGCCGTAAACAATGCCGGGGATAACGGTCACGCCGATGACGCCGATGGAGCCTGCGATCACATAGGCGAGAGCCAGCCCGAGAAAGCCCGTGATGACAAGCTTTTTCTTGCCGAACTTTTTAACGAGCTTGGGTACGATGGGATAAAACGCCGCGGAGAGCGGGTCGGTGACCGCGTCAAACACCCTTGATAACGCGGTGATCAGTCCGAGCACCGTCAGAAAGCCGCCGATAATCAAGCCCGGCATAAGGTGCCTGATCACAGCCGCAAAAAGCTCGCGCTGTGCGCCCGCGCCGCCGATCGTCAGCAAAAAGCGCATCGGCTTGCCGTCTCGCTTGCGTGCAAGGCGCGCGTCGCAGTCAGCCTCGACATTGCTCACAAGCTCGTGGTCAATGTAATGCCCCGTGTAGCGCAGGCTGTCCGCGGGCATGGGCTTGAGCACCCTTTTCTTAGCCATACCGTTGAGAATCCGATAGCCCATATACGCCTGATGCGTCTGCACCAGGTGGGTCGAGCCCTCGGCAAGGTGGAGCGCCATCGGCCAGTTGTCGGGAATGGCGTTGACAACATATTGCATACCCGCGTGCAGCGCCGCCTGCGCAGGCCATACATGCGTTCCGATGACGGGAATATCCTTTGGAATATTCTTAAACACCGCCGCCATCAGCTCGGCAGTCTTTTGGTCGCCCGCATTGTAGGTGAGCTGCCGGAAGCCCTCGTAGTTGAGCGGTTCCCACAGCAGCTTGTTGAAGAGCCTGCTCTTCTGCGAAAGGCGCGAGCCGAGGGAGTAGAGGTCGTTTTGCGCGCCGATAACCTTTGTACAGGTGGTGTCGGGGTAGGAGTTCAGATCCATCCAGTAGGGCGTGCAGCCAAGCGCGTGAGCGGCTGACGCCATCGCGATGGATATTCTGTAATGGCCGAAGCCCATGCGGATGTTGCCGACGATCAGCCCCTTCTCCGTGTCAAAATCACCTTCACCCTCGCCGTCAGCCACGCGGATGTCCTCCACCCCGAGCGGTTCATACAGGCATTCGTTTTTCCGCAGCCTGACGGGATACCTTGCGGTAGGCTTTTGCGCTGATTTCGTTGCCGAAAATCACCTTTGAACGTTCCTTCATACTTCCTCCTTTGCTCTGTGCGTGAATAGCAGTATTATTCCGATTATACGCGGTTATCTTATTATATCAACAAAAATATTCCACAATCATATCTTCGCTATGGATATAATAACCATAGTATAATCTTAACATAGGATGATGAAAAAAGCAATATATTTATAGCGTATCGGAATAAAATGTTTCCGGACAAATCGTTGTCCGTATCGGATGAAAAGGTATAAAACTATAACGCAGACCTAATATTGCCTTTGTTCCGGTGCGTAATTTTGAGATTGATGATACGATAAAAGCATAAGGGGACAATATTGAGAAAAGAGAGATGACAGCGGCAGCGTCCGCCGAAGGCGCTGCAAATTCCTTTTCTTATTCTTCTTCCTTTTCTTCTTCTTTGTCTTTTTCTTTTTCTTTGTCTTTTTCTTCTTCTTCGGTTGTTTCGGTTGTTTTTTCAACCGTTCGGTTGATTTGGGTTGTTAAAACAACCGTTCGGTTGATTTGGCTCGTTAAAACAACCGTTCGGTTGTTTTCGGGTGTTTTAAGATACGCTCGGCGGAATATGTTGTCAAAGCCGCATATTAGTGGTATAATGGAAACGGTCAAAATTTTCATTCGGGATTGTGAGGCTATTCTATTATGATACTTCAAATTAATCAGGTTACCGCAAACGGCGCGAACAACTTTGAGATTTTTGAAAACGGAGCGCTTCTCTATAAGGGCTTTGCACCGTTTTATAAACCGACGGTTCCGGTCGGGGGCGACACCTTCAGAAGGCTGACGCTTACCGATGTGAACGATAGCGAAATCCTCTACACGCACTATGACACAGCGGAGAACCTTGCCGCCTCGGTCGTTCCGCCAAGCCTGACGTTCGGGGACTCCCGACAGGTCCGTATCTACAGAATTGTGGATAACAACGGCCACGCGGCCGGCGCGTTTTACTATGAGCAATCGGGAGCCGCCGACAGAAAGCTTGTCGCGCAGTACGGCGGCAAAACGCTTGCCTGTTATCTGAAGGAGGCGGGAAAGAAGGAGATCGTCTCCGTTTACAGCGGTGAAACGCAGGTCGGGCAGATTACCAAGCCGAACTGTGTGTTCGATCACCTCGACCAATATCTTGCGCATTTTACGGATGATTTTTCCGACGCCAAAATCGTTTCGCTGTTTGTCATTTATTATGACTATCTTTTTCATAACCACAGCGGCGAGATTGCCAAGGGCTGGTATGCCAATAAGGAATACACCTTTGATAAAAACAGCAAAAAATATAACAAAAAATTTATTGCCGGGCATTTCGGCATGGAAGAAGACGCGCGTGTGGAGCAGTTCATCAGGGACACCTACGCCGCGCGCAAGAGAAAATAGAGCATTAGCCGTGTTTGCCAAATTGTTATTGACAAGGAGTTACTATGCTGCAAATAGAAGGTATACGAAAGATATATAAAACAGGCTCCATGATACAGGAGGCGCTCAAGGGCGTTTCGCTGAGCCTGCGCGACAACGAATTTGTCGCGATTCTTGGTCAGAGCGGCTCGGGTAAAACCACGCTGCTGAATATCATCGGCGGACTCGACCGTTACAACGGCGGCGATCTGATTATCGACGGCGTCTCCACCAAAAAATACTCCGACCGCGACTGGGACAGCTACCGCAATCACACGGTCGGATTTGTGTTCCAGAGCTACAACCTCATTCCGCACCAAAGTATCCTCAAAAACGTCGAGCTGGCGCTGACCATCAGCGGCGTCAGCGCCTCGGAGCGTTCCGCGCGGGCAACAGAGGCGCTCGAAAAGGTGGGGCTGGGGGAGCATATCCGCAAGAAGCCGTCGCAGCTGTCGGGCGGTCAGATGCAGCGCGTCGCTATCGCCCGCGCCCTCGTCAACGACCCGAAGATCCTGCTCGCGGATGAGCCCACAGGCGCGCTCGACAGCGACACAAGCCTGCAGGTGATGGATCTGCTCAAGGAGGTCGCCGAGGACAGACTGGTGGTCATGGTGACCCATAACCCCGAGCTGGCAGAACGCGACGCCACGCGGACCGTCACCCTCAGGGACGGAGAGATCACCTCCGACTCCGACCCCTTCACTCCCGAGGAACAGGAGCGGGTACACAAAAACATGGGCAAATCGTCCATGTCGCTGCTGACCTCGCTCGCGCTCTCCTTTAATAACCTGTGGACGAAAAAGGCGCGCACGATCCTGGTGTCGTTCGCCGGCTCCATCGGCATCATCGGCATTGCCCTGATTTTGTCCCTTTCCAACGGCGCGAACGAATACATCCGCAATGTTGAGGAGGAAAGCCTGCAGGATTATCCGCTCACCATCACCGACACCAACCTGAACCTGACGGCGATGATGGCGTCGCGGGCAGGCGCGAAATCGGACGGCGCCGCCGTGGCGGAGGACGACAAGGCAGTCAAAGAATGGAACGCCATCACAAGTATGCTTTCGGGCATGACCACCAACGACCTCAAATCCCTGAAAACGTACTTTGAAAGCAGCGACTGCGACATCGACAACTATGTACAGTCGGTGGAATACAGCTATAACGTCACGCCGCGCATTTTCAGGGCAGACGGCGACAAGTACCGTCAGGTCAACCCGAGCACCACCTTTGAGGCGCTGGGCTTTACCTCGGAAAACGGCTCCACCAACGGGCTGCTATCCGCCTTTACCAACACCGACACCTTCTTTGCCCTGCCCGGGAGCGATAAAATTCTGAAAAAGAACTATACGCTGAAGGCGGGCAAATGGCCCGAACAATACAACGAGTGCATCGTCACGCTGACGGCAGGCGGCAAAATCTCCGACCTCACCCTCTACACCCTCGGTCTGAAGGACCCCGAGGAGCTTGACGACCTTGTTTCCTCCTTCGCACAGGGAAAGGAATCCGCCGCTGTCGAATCGGGACGGAGCTATCGCTACGACGAAATTCTGAACAGGGAGTTCCGCCTTGTTCCCACTTCCTCCTTTTACACCTATGACAAAAGCTACCATGTGTGGACAGACCACAGCAGCGACGAAAAATATGTCAATAAGCTGCTGAAGGACGCGGAAACGATTAAAATTGTCGGCATTGTGCAGCCGATCGACAATGAAACGCAGATGACGCAGGTCGGCATCGGCTATTCCACCGCGCTCACCAAACACATTATGGAAACAGCGGCAAAAACGGATATTGTCAGGGCGCAGCTCAAAAGCCCCGATACCAATGTGTTTACGGGAAAGAAATTTGATGACGAGAATAAAAAGAGCGAAGGTCCCGACTTGTCGTCGCTCTTCTCCGTAGACAAGGACGCCGTTGAAAAGCTGTTCAAATTCGACAGCGCCGATATGGATATTTCCAAAATGGACCTCAGCTCGCTTGACCTTAGCTCGCTCGACCTTTCGGATATGGATATGAGCGCGGTTGCCTCCGCAGGTGATTTCAGCGGCATAATGCCCGAGCTGAGTCAGGAGGACATCGCCTCGCTGCTCAGCGGCGTGAAGCTGAACATGACGGAGGAAAAGCTGCGTCAGCTGTTTGAGTCCATAACCGGCGGCTATCAGCGCTATGTCAAGGACGACAAGCGCGCCGACATGTCCGCCCTGACCTCCTCCGTAGCGGCTTACCTCAACACGGACGAGGCAAAAAAGATGATTCTGGAAAACCTGCAAAAGACCCTTTCCGGCAAGCTGGATGATCTGATCACGGACGATGACATAGCGGAGATTGCCGGAAACTATGTAGCGGGCTATTCCGTCTGGCTGGCTGCGAACGGCTACGAAGCCGACGATTTCAGCCATATCAACGAATATGTCAATTCCGAAGAAGCCAAAACCATCCTGCGTGACGGCAGAATGGCGCTCCGCGAAAAGCTGAACGCGCTCAAATTTACCGATGAAGAAATCAACGCGCTGATTGCCGCCGTCATAGAAGGCTACGAGCATTACGCCGAGGAGGCGCAGCTGCCTTCGGTATCCTATCTTCTTTCATCGTTCGGGAAGTATCTCTCTACCGAGGAGGCGCAGGGGCTCATCGGTAAAACGGTGGCGGAATCCGTGGACGCCTCGGGTCTGCAGGAAAGCGTGTCGCGCTACGCCGAGCTGCTGTCGCAGCAGATGGGCGCGGTGATGCAGCAGATTTTCTCTTCCGTCGGCACACAGATCACCTCCATGCTCCAAAGCAAAATGACGCAGCTGACGTCGGGCTTATCCGACAACCTTCTCAGCGGCTTCAAATTCAACACGGACGCGCTGTCGGACCTGTTTAAGACGGAGATGTCAGCAGCGGAGCTCAAGGATCTGATGACCTCGCTGCTTTCCAACCGCAAAACGACCTACGAGAGCAACCTTAAAAAGCTGGACTACGCCGACGCTGCCAGCCCGTCCGCCATTACCATCTATCCGCTTGATTTTGACAGCAAGAACCATATCAAGGATCTGATCGGCAGCTATAACGAGCGCATGGAGGCGGCAGGCGAAAAAAGCAAGGTGATCGAATACACCGACCTTGTGGACGCGCTCATGGGCTCGGTCACCACGATTATCGACGCCATCAGCTATATATTGATCGCGTTTGTCGCGATTTCGCTGGTGGTTTCGTCCATCATGATCGGCGTCATCACCTACATCAGCGTCCTCGAGCGCCGCAAGGAAATCGGTATCCTCCGCGCGATCGGCGCGTCAAAGCACAACATCTCGACCGTATTCAACGCCGAAACCTTCATCATCGGCGCGCTGGCAGGCCTGATCGGCATCGGCATTTCGGAGGCGATCATAGCGTTCGCCAATCCCATCCTGCACGCGCTGACGGGTCAGGAGAACATCAACGCGGTTCTTCCGTTCTTCGCCGCGCTGATCCTGATTTTGCTGAGCGTGGTTCTCACGCTCATAGGCGGTATCATTCCCTCACGCAAGGCGGCAAAGAGCGACCCCGTAGCGGCGCTCCGCTCCGAATAGCAGCGTGCCGCTGCTGTCAGTGCGGCTTTGGAACAGTCGGTTTGGCAAAACGTCGGACTAACGCCGCCTTATGACGCGGGCAGGAACGGGATAAGTTGCTGCTAAACGTTGGTTGCGCGTATTGATTGTCGGCTCAGCCGACTGCGGCTTTGCGGTATGGTAGCTGCCATTCCGTTGTCAACATTATTTTTCGTGCTTCATTTTTTCTTTTGCATTTTCAGTAGGTTAATGGTATAATGAAATGGGTAGCGGCGCCGTATCTGTTACGGAAAGTGTTTTGCATAAGATTCACAACAAGGAGGAAAATATGAAACGTATATCTCTAATAGTTCTTTCTCTCATGCTGATCTGCCTCAGCGCCTTTTCTGCCTCGGCTGTCGATTACAGGTATGACGGCGAGACGGTTTCGGACGCGGTCTATCTGGAGAACCTCAACACAGGGGTGGTTGTTTATGAGAAGAACGCCGACCAGCGAAGCTATCCTGCTTCTACCACAAAAATTATGACGTTCATCATCACGGCGGAAAATGTCAGCGACCTTGACCGCACCGACGTGACAATCAGGCAGGAGGTGCTGGAAGGACTCGACCCCGAAAGCACGGTCATGGGACTGTCGGAGCACGTCGGCGAACAGGTTTCCGTCAGGGATCTTTTGTACGGTCTTATGCTTCCGTCCGGCAACGACGCCGCGCTGGTGCTGGCGGATTATATCGGAGACGGCAACGAGGGATTTGCGGAAAAGATGAACGCCAAGGCCGCCGAGTTGGGCTGCGCGAATACGCATTTTACCAATCCGCACGGATTGTATGACCCCGACCATTACACGACCGCCCGCGATATGGCGCTGATTACCAGGCACGCTATGACGATCCCCGACTTCATGGAGATTTGCAACACGGTCTATTACACGCCCGAGGGCTTCAGCAGCCTTCATAACACCAACTTCATGCTCGACCCCGACGCGGAGGGCGGCATGTACTACTATCCGTACACAAAGGGCATTAAGACCGGTTATCTGGACGAGGCGGGCAAGTGCCTGGTCACCTCCTCCGACAAGGACGGCGATCAATATCTGTGCGTATGCCTCGGCGCGTCGTATTCCTTTACGGAGAACGTAAACTACGCGATGAAGGATACCGCCAATCTCTATGAATGGGCATATGAGAATCTGGGTGTGCAGACGATCTACAGCCCCTCGGACAGCGTCTCTACCGTCGATGTAAAGTATGTGCGGAACGGCAAAACGCTGAGCGCGGTTCCGGAAAAGGCGATCGCCGCCTTTCTTCCGAAAAACTACGATAAAAGCAAGCTGAAGGTAGACGTCAGCTGCGCCGAGCAGGTCGAGGCTCCCGTCACAAAGGGCGCCGTGCTCGGCTCCGTCAGCGTGAAATACGAGGATTTGGATTTAGGCGTGACCAATCTCGTAGCCGCCGAGGATGTTGCGCGCAACATGTCGCCCTTCGAGGTGTTCGTCACGGAGCATATCGTCATCCTGTCGGTGGCGCTGGTTCTGCTCGTATTGATATTGATCATTCTGCTCTCCCGCCGCTCCGCCCGCAAGCGCCGCAAGGCACGTCAGCGTGCCCGCGCAAACAGGAGCGACAGATACAGAGATTGAGCAAGCCTGCTCAGCGCTCCATATACTTATTTATTATTACATTACTCAGCAGCAGCCGTCAAAAGCCGCTTGTGTTCTATGAAAAAGATTAGAAAATAAACGGAGGCGCGGCATCTCCCGAAGCAGGGAAGAGCCGGTGACGGCTTTATTTCGGAGTGGCAGAATAAACAGCAATAAATCAATAAGCTTATCAAGAGGAAAGCGTTCCGCAAAAGACAGCCGGAAGCGTGTATAGTCAAATCGCCTTGATTATCTATTTACAACCGTTTGGGGATGTGATACACTATTCCAAGCAGAAGTGAGTTCGTCTTTAAGCGAGGTTTTTCCCGGAGGACAATACCCCGTGCCATGTAATTGGCATAGGGTATTTTTTCCATGCAGGAAGATCAAAATGATGCTGCAAGGAGTGGAGAATGTGGCAAAAAAGAAGCGAAAAATAAAGAAAACGGCAGTTTCAGACCCAAAGCCGAAAGTGCCCGAACAGAACATACAACCTGAGGGCGCGGCACAAGCGGAAGCACCCGAACCCTCGTCGGAACCGGAGGAAACGGAACAAAACATCAATGCTGCGGAAGCGGAAGAAGCTGAGAAAGCCGAGTCAAGCGGTGAAGCCGAAGCGGAAGAAGAATTCGCCCTGTCGGAGGAAACACTGGCGGAGATCGGTTCACCTGACAAAGAGCTGGTATTGTTCAAAGTAGCGAAGGCTTACGAGGAAGCGAAATTCAAGCGGGAAAAATACAAAAAGATCGGCCCGATTTTTGTGTTTGTTTCCGGCGTTGCCTTTCTCACCCTGATTTTCACGTTGGAGAACAAAATTTCCTTTCTGATATTATGGGTCGTCACGATATTGTTCACGGTAGCCCTGATGATCCGCGCCGAGTACAAGTACCATCAGTTCCGAACCTATCTCGGGCTGGCAGCGGAAGAACCGGAGGATGATCCATCAGAGGAAGAACAAAACGCTCCTCTGTCCGACGAGCAGAAGGAAGAACCATCGCAAAACGCTGAACAGGAGGAACAGGCATGAAAAAGATAGTTTCCGTTTTTCGTCTGGATTTAAAAAGCCTGACCAAAAACCTGATTGTATTCGTTGTGGTCATCGGCATTACGATTTTACCCGCGCTTTACGCGTGGTTCAACATCGCCGCCAACTGGGACCCGTATTCCAGCACCGGGGAAATATCCTTCGCGGTATGCTCGCTGGATAAGGGCGCTTCGTACAAAGGGCTGAAGATCGTCGCGGGCGATAAAATAGTGGACAACCTGAAGCAAAATGACAAAATGGGCTGGACGTTTGTCGGGGAGGAAGAGGCCGTTCAGGGCGTGAAGGACGGCAAATATTATGCGGCTGTCGTCATTCCCGAGGATTTTACGGAAAACCTGATGTCCATTACCTCGGGCGGCTTCAAGCAGGCGAAGCTGCAGTATTATGTCAACGAAAAGAAAAACGCCATCGCGCCCAAAATCACCGACAAAGGCATTTCCGCCATTCAGGAATCCGTCGACGCAACCTATGTCAGCACCATAGCGGAAACGATCGCCGAGGTTCTGAATATTTCCGAAGAGGAGCTGGAGGGGGATAGGGATAAGATTGCCGAAAAAATCACCACGGCGCTTTCCAACACAAAAACCGATCTGAAAACCTTTAACACCTCAATTGACCTGCTGATTTCGACCCTGGATTCCATCAACGAGTTAACCAAATCCAACAAAGAAATGATTCCGACCGTTCAGCAGTCCCTTGCGAATGTGGGCATTGTAACCGAAGATGTAAAGGGCATGATCACCTCAACGCAAAATGCTGCCGGACAGCTGACGACCGTGATCGAGAATCTGATTGCTGCGGGTGATTCTTACACGCAGAGCGTTTCATCACAGCTGGATGACGCGTTTTCCACCATCAGCACGGACGCCAACGCGGTGGCAACGAAGATCGGCAAGCTGAAGGTCATCAACCAATCCAAAATCACGGCAAACAATAAGCTTATCTCCATATTAACCGCGCTCCAGTCCAATCTCGGCGTAGATTGTTCAAAGGTAATTCAAAGGCTGCAAACCGCTAACGAGAAGCAGAACGCGATTATCGCAAAAATTGATTCCATCTGCAATACGATCAAAACGACCGGAGCTGTTCCGGCTAACGCCAAGGCGGATATCGAACAGCTGATTTCCACCGCCGATTCTGAGCTTTCGGCGGTGTCCTCCGAGTTCAGTGCGATCAAATCCCAAATCGACTCCGCTCTTTCCGGCTCCTTTTCTAAGCTTGACAGCGTTGCTTCCTTTGCGCAGACTGTCAGCGGATCGGGCGATCAGCTGGATAAAGCCTTTGATAACGCGACCGTCACGGTTAATGATTTAAAGAGCGTTCTGAATAATCTGAAGACCTATATCAATAACCTGGACGCCCGCATCGACAAGGTTGTAAAGCGCGTCGACGAGCTGAAAAAGGATCAGACGATAGAAAACCTGATTCTTCCCGTCATTGAGGATCCGGAAGGACTCGGCAA
>ONEN01000002.1 GCA_900316815.1 uncultured Eubacteriales bacterium
ATTGTTCTGATTGCAATCATAATTATACCAAGAATAAAATATCTATCCGGAATAAATATGGTTTTCAAAACAGGAAATTCATCGATTGATAACACCATAGACAAGAGTCTTATTCCAACGATAGGAGAAAATGCAACAACAAATGAAAAAGAAGGTATCTATTCAATTCCAATCCGCAACTATCTTGGAAAAAACGCAGCAAGTATAGGTTCAAAAAGAGGAAATTACCTTATGGAGGAATATGGAGAAGGGGAGTTAAGAGTTGTATTTGTTACAGAGAACGGAAAATATTTAGGAATGGATAACAAGGAAAAAAAGAACTATGTAGTAGTAAATCAAAATATTCCAGAGGGTACTACTCTCACTTTAGTTTGTGATAGAACTGACAAGGGAGAAATCTTTGAAAGCTTTATTTCTTATCAAAGCTATGATGAAATAATTCTTTATGTAAAAGCAATCGGACAATCCGATTATAACCCTTCTATTAAAACAATATTACCTACTTTAGACAGACACCTTTATCACATAAGAGATTATACAGGTAGAAATGCTGGATCATTCGGAGAGGTAATCGGTGATAAAAGAATTGACAGATACGGTTCTGGAGAATTGCGCCTTTCCTTTACGCATGAAGACGGTTCGTTTGTGGAAAGTGTTAGCGCAGACTATCTAAAAAACTATATTGTTGTAAAACAAGATATCGAAGTAAATACAGAATTAACGCTTTCCTATTCCTATATAGATGGCAAAGAATCAAATTTTATTAGAAGTCAAAGCATAGAAGAAATAACATTAACAATAAAGAAGCTTAAATAATGCTATTGTTTTTCACGAATTAACTTTACAGGAGATTTTTATGGGTATTTTTAGAAAAAAAAGAACCAGCGGCTTTATGGATGAAATCCGCTGTGATGAACCGTCATATTTGATATGGAAATGGCACCCATCAGGTGTCAAACAAGGTGAAAACAATCGCGAAAACGCGATACGCTGGGGTTCTTCTCTGCGCGTAAAAGATGGTGAGGTCGCTGTATTTGTATATCATCAGAAAGATGGTACCTATCAGGATTTCATTGAGGGACCGTTTGATCAAAAAATCAAAACCGCCAATTTTCCCGTTTTAGCGCGCTTAGTTGGTCTTGCATATGAAGGTGGCACGCCATTTCAAGCAGAAATATACTTTATCAATCTGGCGCGCATTGTTCAGGTTAGATTTGCCGTTCCGTTTTTTGATGTTTATGACCCGCGCTTTGATGATTTCGGCGTTCCTGTTGCCGTCAGAGGTACCATCAGCTTTCAAATTAAAGATTACCGCGAATTTATCAAGCTGCACCGCTTGGTAAACTTTAATCTTGACGACTTTCAAAAACAGATTCGTGATGTTGTGTGCCGCTATGCAAAAGATACGGTAGCCAATGCTCCTGCGGCAAATAATATTCCGGTCATTCAATTAGAAAGCCGCGTTGCACAGATTAATGATGCAATTGAGTATGACGTATCTGAGAGGCTAAATGAAAACTTCGGCGTTCTGGTTTCAGGCGTAGATATTAGCGCAATTGAAGTTGACAAAACCAGCGACGGCTACAGACAATTAATGGCTGTAACAAAAGACGTTACCACGGAAACGGTAACAGCGCAAAAGCAGGCAACTGTTAAGAACATCCACGATAAACAACGCATTGAAGCAAAAGATTACGAAGAATCGCTGCGCATTAAGCGCGAGGAAGGTCAATACGCGGTACATAAGCAAACACAGTCCGCAAATTTCGGCGCTTTCCAAGTAGAAAAGCAAGCCGAGGTTGGCGTGGAAGCCGCACGCGCGTTGGGACACATGGGCGAAAACGGCGCAGGCTCCGTCAATATGGGCAATGGCGGAGGTATGGGTTTTAACCCTGCCGCAATGATGGCAAGTATGTCGCTGGGCGGCGTAATCGGTCAAAAAATGGCAGATACCATGAACGGTGCGATGTCAGGCGTTAACCCCAACGCGCAGCCTGCCGCTGTTCCCCCGCCGATTCCCACTGTTTCTTATTATGTCGCGATTAACGGACAGGCACAGGGCGCGTTTCAGATTGAAGTTTTGAAACAAATGCAGCAAAACGGTCAGCTGACAAAAGAAACGCTTGTTTGGAAACAAGGCATGGCAAATTGGGAAAAAGCCGGTAATGTTGAAGATTTGCAGGGACTCTTTGTTGATATGCCGCCGATACCAAATAATTAACTTCATAAAGGAGTGCAATTATTGAGCAATCTAGGTATGTATGAAAAAATGACAACTGTCGCAAGCAAAGTTGGAGGACCGAAAAATCTATTCACAATTGTTGCCGTTGGAGGTGCATTGATAGGCAGTTTAGCAACTGAGGGGATAAACATTTTAACAAATAAAATCATTGCAAACAGAAAGAAAAAGTATAGTAATGCCCTATCTTCTGTGTTGCATACTGTGCATACTGGAGCAAACAGCAAGGAAGGGCTAACTATTAAAGAAGGCGAGCAATTTAAAATACTAGAACAATATGGCAACTCTGCACTAATTGAAATAATAGGGAAGGAAAATAACCCATACTTAGTGTCAAAAGAATTCTTGCAATCTATATCCGATTGTTAAAGGAGGATGATTTTATGAACCATGTTTTTATCGCAACAAAAATAGGATGGAAAGAAGAACAAGAAATTGTTTACTTTGACTCAACGTATTACACTAAAGAAGAAGCAGAAAGTCAATTTGTGCCTTATGAGGGTATTACCGAAAGGGGATATCCATATACAGGATTCGAATTTGACGGACAAAAATATCACCATTTTAAGTATATAGGGGAATTTGAAGATGATAATATGCCCCACTCAATTGATGATATTTGGGATTATATTTTGGGTAGGATATAAGTTTTCTATTGTAAAAAACCACCGCTTTTGCCCAAGCGGTGGTTTTCTGTCACCCAAAATGCTTTTCCGTAATCCAGTCAGTAACTTCCTTCATCTTCTTCCGATTTTCCGGAATAAGTGCGTTCAGCTCATCGTCAATGGGCTTCTTTTGCTCGCGGTAAGCGCTGACAGCTTCTCTGATGACGGCGGCGCACTGTTCATGCTCCGTTTTCATTCGGACGCAGAGCGCGAAGACCGAGGAACGCAAGACCCGGTTCTTCACGTTCAACCGCATCAAGAGTCTTGTCTTTTGGTCGGCACGGCTGAGGTTCCTTTTATTAAATGCTATAGACAAAATATTCTTGACATGTAATAATTTTTACAGTGAAATGGGTGTTTTTCGCCCATATGAAAGGAGATTTAAAGATGAATATTCACGCAGTTGTTGAGGACAGGGTCTGCTCCCTTTCTGTTGCGGGCAGGATCGATACCCTTACCGCTCCCGAGCTGGAGCAGGCGTTTGCCGATCATTCCGCTGAATGCGACAAAATGATTTTTGACCTGTCCGAGGTGGACTATATTTCCTCTGCGGGTCTGCGCGTGATAGTGGCAGCACACCGTGAGATGGAGAGAAAGAACGGTCTGATTCTCAGGGGACTCAGCAAGAATGTCGAAAGCATCATCAAGCTGACCGGCTTTAACCGGATAATGCATATTGAACCGTAACAGAAATGCAGGCACTAGTATGAATCGATTCCCATTATCCCAAACTGAGTATGGCATCTTCACAGAGCAGCTCTCCGCTGTCAATACCGCGTATAATATCCCGTTCAAAATCGCACTCAGCGCCGAGGTGGACGTCGAACGGCTCTGCAGCGCCATCCGTGCGGCGATGAATGCACATCCGTATCTGAAAACAGGCTTTTCGCTGGATAAGAACGGCGAGGCGTACAAGTTTCTGCGCGACTGCGAGGCAGAGATCCCCGTCATTGGTGCGGACGATTTTGACATTGCTTCCCTTATCAGACCCTTTGATTTGCAAAAGGATCTGCTTTTCCGCTCTGCCGTCATCCGTTCCGCAGCAGGCGTCACGCTGTTTTTGGATATTCACCATATCATTTTTGACGGCACCTCTATCTCGCTGCTGCTCGCTCATATCGATCGCGCTTACCGCGGAGAAACCCTTGCACCGGAGGTCTTTACCGCCAACGATTACGCCATAGAGGAGAAGGAACGGCTTTCTGCGCCCGTACCAAGCTCAGTCCCACGGTACTCTTCGGCTATCAGGGAGATATGCTGCCTGTCATCGACTTTTGCGGCTGTCAGATCGAGGCGGAGCTGATGCCGGTACCGGACGCCAAGTTCCCATTTGAATTGACCGTCAGGAGACGCGGCGATCGTTTTTGCGCATACGCCGTGTACCGTCAGGATTTGTTTGACGACGCTGTCATCCGCGGCTTGCTCGAAAGCTTCGACAAGCTTTTGTCCGACATACTGATAACGCCGTGCCTGAGCGACTTATCGCTGCTGACGGACGCGCAGCGTGAAACGCTGGACAGCTTCAACCGCCGTGAAGCCGCCTACGAACAGACCGATATTGTCACCCTGTTCCGCCGTCAGGCGGAAAAAACACCCGATCATACCGCAGTGGTGTATCTCGACCGCCGCTTTACCTACCGTGAGGTAGACCGCCTGACGGAAAACATCGCCGCCTTCCTGAAAAGCAAGGGCATCGGCAAAAATCAGGTGGTTTCCGTGCTGATACCGCGCTGCGAGTATATGCCGATCGCCGCGATCGGTATACTGAAAGCAGGAGCCGGCTATCAGCCGTTGGATCCGAGTTATCCGAGCGAGCGGCTGGAATTTATGATGCAGGACGCGGACGCGCAATACCTGATCGCCGACAGGTCGCTGACGGAGACGGTGCCGCACTACAACGGTCCCGTTCTGTATACCGATGAGATTCCCGCACTGCCCGACGCGGCGCGCGTTTCCGAAAATCCCGAGCCCGGCGACCTCTTTATCATGCTCTACACCTCCGGCTCCACCGGCGTACCCAAGGGCGTGATGCTCGAGCACCGCAACCTCTGCGCCTTCTGCCACCGGTATATCACCAACTATCAGATGGACGAAACCAGCCGCGCCTCGGCGTACGCAAGCTACGGCTTTGACGCCCATATGATGGATATGTATCCGGTGCTTCTCAGCGGCGGACAGCTGCATATCATCGACGAGGCGATCCGCCTTGACCTGGTCGCAATCAGAGATTATTTCCGCGATAACGCCATTACCCACGCCTTTATGACGACGCAGGTCGGCAGGCAGGTCGGCAGGCAGTTCGCCGAGCTGTATCCCGACGCGGAATATCCGCATTATCTTTTTGTCGGCGGAGAACGGCTTGTTCCCGTCAAGCCGCCGCAGGGCTTCCGGCTTTATAACGCCTACGGACCGACCGAATGCACCGTTTTCACGCATCGCCGCCGCGTCGAAAAGCTGTATGACCGCGTTCCCATCGGTATGCCGCTGGAGAACATGAAGCAGTATGTTGTAGACAAGCAGCTGCGCCGCGTTCCGTTCGGTGTGCCCGGCGAGCTGATTGTTGCGGGACATCAGGTCGGCAGAGGCTATCTCAACCGCCCCGAAAAGAATGACGAGGTGTTTATCCGCAATCCCTTCTCCGACGAACCGGGATATGAGCGCGCCTACCGTACGGGCGATATCGTGCGTCTCCTCAGCGACGGCAGTGCAGACTTTGTCGGCAGAAACGACGGTCAGGTCAAGATCCGCGGCTTCCGTATCGAACTCAGCGAGGTCGAGGGCGTTATCCGCAGCTTCCCCGGCATCAAGGACGCCACCGTGCAGGCGTTTGACGAGGCAGGCGGCGGAAAATTCATCGCGGCGTATGTTGTCGCCGACGAGCCCGTCGACGTCGAGGCGCTCGAAAAATTCATCAAGCGCGACAAGCCCGCCTATATGGTGCCCGCCGTCACCATGCAAATTGACAGGATCCCGCTGAATCAGAACCAGAAGGTCAATAAAAAGGCGCTCCCGAAGCCCGAACCGAAGGGCAAATCAGAGCAGCAGAGCGGTCAGCCCGCCGCGCCGCTGAACCTGCTGGAGCAGGAGCTCAAGGAGCTCGTTTCCGGTATCGTACAGACGACGGAATTCGGCATTACCGATCTGTTCGGTGACCTCGGCGTGACCTCCATCTCCGGCATCCGTCTCGCGACGCAGATTTACGAAAAGTACCATGTACAGATTAATGTGCGCAGTCTGATTGCCGAGGGATGCATCCAAAGCGTCGAAAATGAGATTTTAGCCGTATGGATGTCCGGCGGCAACACGGAGGAGGAGCCGCAGGCAGCAGAGCAGCCGTCCGAGCAGTCCTGCCGTCTCAGCTTTGCCCAGCAGGGCGTTTACGCCGAATGTCAGGCAAGTCCCGAATCCGTTCGCTATAACATCCCGTTTGTCATGAAATTCCCCGACGGTATCGGCGAAAAACAGCTCGAAAACGCTGTCCGGAGGGTCATCGGCGCGCACCCGTACGTCCTTTGCCGTTTTGTCGCGGACAGCAACGACGAAATCGTGCAGGAACCGATTCCCGACTGCACCCCGGAGATTCCCGTCAAAGAGATGTCCGCTGCGGATTTTGCGGCTTATCAACACGAATTTGTGCGCCCCTTTGACCTGCACCGCGGTCCCTGCGTCCGGTTTGAGATCATTCGTGCCGACGGACTGTACCTGCTGGTCGAAATGCATCATTTGGTCAGCGATGGCGCGTCGATGGATCTGTTCTTCCGGCGCCTCTGCGAAACACTTGACGGCAAGGAACCGGAAGCGGAGCGCTATACCTATTATGACTACGCCGCGCAGGAGAAGCTGACGCCGGAGCTGGAGGACTTCTTCGCAAAGCAGATGGCAGACGTCGAGGAGGCGACCCGCCTGATTCCCGACGTCTTTGAAGAGAACCTGCCCCATACCGAAAAGAGTGTTGCCGTTCCTACCGATATCACCATGGTAAGACGGTTTGCGCAGAACAGCGGCGTCATGCCTGCAGCGGTCTATCTTGCCGCCTGCTACCTGACGTTCGGCAGGTACGTCTGCGAGGATACCGTTTCCATCATCACCGTCTCGAACGGCAGAAGCAACGTCCGTCTCGGCAACACCTTCGGCATGTTTGTCAATACGCTTCCGCTGGTCATGACGCTCGATCACCATGAAGCGACGGCGGACTTCCTGCGCCGCACCGCGAAGGGCTTCTCGGATACGATCGAACATGAACACTATCCCTTTGCCCGCATCGCGAGCCTTTACGACTTCCACCCGTCGATCTCCTTTGCCTATCAGATCGGCGTTATCAACGACTATCGGACGAAATACGGCGCCGTCAGCGCCGTCAGCCTTGAACTGGATATTGCGAAGGTGCCGATCTCAATCTTCATCAACGGCACCGAGGACGACGCGCAGATCGTCGTTACCTACGATTCCTCGATGTACAGCGAAGCGATGATGCGCGACCTCGCCGCTTGTCTTGAAAATGCCGTACGCGGCATGATGGAGCAGGAGAGCGTTTCCGATATCAGCATCACCGACGCGGCGCAGTGGCAGACGCTCGACAGCTTTAACAAGTCCTGGGACCTGGATTACAACAGGGACGACACTGTTGTTACCGGCTTTAAGCGGATTGCTGCGGAGCTGCCCGATAAGAACGCGGCGGTATTCCGCGACAAGGCGTACACCTACCGCGAGCTTGACGAGCTGACAGACCGCCTGGCGGCAAAAATCTACCGGCTTGCCTGCGGCGTCACAGGAAAGACCAATCTCGCAGAGGAAGTCGTCGCCATCATTCTGCCGCGAAATGAACAGACCATGATCCTGCCTCTGGCGGCGGTCAAGGCGGGCTTAGGGTATGAACCGCTCGACCCGAGCTACCCGCAGGAGCGCCTGAATTTCATGGTACAGGACGCGGGCGTCTGCCTGCTGATCGCCGATGACAGCCTGCGCGACGTTCTCAACGACTACAAGGGCGCTGTCGTCACGGTCAGCGAGCTTTACCGGATGGATGACGTCGATGTGACGCCGGATCCGCCGTCGCCCGAGGATCTGTTTATCATGCTGTACACCTCCGGCTCAACAGGAGCGCCCAAGGGCTGTCAGATCGAGAACCGCAATATCGTCGCCTACGCGTACGGTATGCGCAACACCTTCTACACGCGCAACGACAATGTTGCGGCTTACGCCTCGTTCAGCTTTGACGTCAACATGGCGGATGTATTCTGCACCCTGCTTGTCGGCGGCACCGTTCACCTCGTTCCCGAGGAGGTGCGTATGAACCTCGACAGCCTGGCGGCGTATTTTGACGAGGTCGGTATCACCACCCTGCTTCTGACCACGCAGGTCGGCGTACAGTTCCTGCAGAACTATCCGAAGCTGAAAACCCTGCGGCTGCTGGTCATGGGCGGCGAAAAGCTTCCCGCCGTTGATCCCTCCGGCATCAGCTATACCATCGCCAACGGTTACGGCCCGACGGAGAACTGCTGCGGCGTCAGCATTTTCCCGATCAGAGAGTGGGAGCCGAATATTCCGATCGGCAAGCCGATTGCCACCATCCACGGATATGTCCTGGACAAGACGGGACACCGTCTCCCTGCCGGCGCGGCAGGCGAATACTGTCTCTCGGGACCGCAGGTCAGCAGGGGATATCTGAACCGCCCCGACAAGACGGCGGAGGCATACGAGGACAGCCCCTTCGACGAATTCCGCATGTACCATACCGGCGACATCGTCCGCTACAGACAGAGCGGCGATATCGAATTTGTCGGCCGAAAGGACGGACAGGTCAAGATCCGCGGCTTCCGCATTGAGACCAAGGAGGTCGAAGCGGTCATCCGCAGCTTTGAGGGCGTCCGCGACGTCACGGTACAGGCGTACGATTACGAGAGCGGCGGCAAGTATCTGGCGGCGTTCGTGGTCGGCAGCGGCGAGATCGATATCGACGCGCTCGCAGAGTATATCAAAAGCCAAAAGCCCGCCTATATGGTGCCCGCCGTGATGATGCAGATCGATAAGATCCCGCTGACCGTCAATCAGAAGGTCGACAAAAAGGCGCTTCCGAAGCCTGAACTGAAAAAGGCGGCGTTCGTTGCGCCGCAGGGCAAGACGGAAGAGGATATCTGCGCTGTCTTCGGCAGTGTTCTCGGCGCAGAACGCGTCAGCGCCGAGGATGACTTCTTTGAAATCGGCGGCAATTCCATTCTGGCAATGAAGGTCGTTATCGCCGCCGAAAAAGCAGGCTATCGGCTTGTTTATAACGATGTATTTAACCATACCACCCCGCGCGCGATGGCGGCTTTCCTCAGCGCTGACGGCGAGAAGCCCGAGGCGGCGGAGACGTCCGCACCTGTCGGTTACGGCGCCTGGACGCCGCCGGAGGTCGGTGCGGACGGCTATCATTACGAAAAAATCCATGCGCTGCTTTCGCGCAATACCCTGAAAGCGTTCCTCGGCGGCAAGAAAAATGTCATCGGCGACGTCCTGCTGCTGGGCGCGACAGGCTATCTCGGCAGCCATGTCCTGTATGAGCTGATGACCCGCTATGACGGCAGGATCTACTGCTTCGTCCGTCCCGCGAGAGGAGAGAGCGGCGAACAGCGCCTGCAGGCGACCTATCGCCGCTACTTCGGCGAGGATGCTGCCGCCCTGCTCGGCGGACGGGTCACGGTTATCGAAGGCGACGCGACGGATCCTGCTGCTTTGGCAGGCTTTACCGCACCGCATGAGGAGATGACGGCGATCAACTGCGCCGCGAGCGTCAAGCATTTCGCGAAGGGTAATGAGATTGAGCGCATCAACGTGGATTCCGTCAAGCATCTGACCGCCTGGTGTGAACGCAGCAACGCGCGGCTGGTTCATATCTCGACGGGCAGCGTGATGGGCTGCCGTGAAAGAGGCTTGCCGCCGGTCAGCTATCAGTTTGACGAGCATATCCTCTACGCGGGACAGGAAATCGACACGGCTCCAACGCACCGACGTCGGGCAGATCGTCGTGGTGGTCAAAACCATCGGCGGCACCGAGCACCTGACCTGCTATTACGAGGCGCCGCGTGAGCTTGATAAAAAGACGGTCAAGGCGGAAATCGCCGCGTATCTGGCGGAGTATATGATCCCTGACGTTTGGGTGCGCATGGACGCGCTCCCGCGCAACCTCAACGGCAAGGTAATGCGCAAGGAGCTGCCGCAGCCCAAGAGAGAGCGGAAGGCAATCGGCGTGCTGGACAGCGAGGTGATCTCGCGTTTGCTGCTGACAGCGGCGGATGTCCTCGATACAGATTATTTCATCGGTCCCGACGACCGGTTCACCGATCTCGGCGGCACCTCTCTGAACGCGATGGAGTACGCGGTGGCGCTGCGCGAGCAGGGCATTAAAATCAGCGGCGCGCAGGTGCTGCAGTACAATGTGTTCCGCAAAATCGCGGATGCGGCGGAGGTCGCGTATGAGCAGCTCTGGCCGCGCGAGGAATACGAGACGATCCGCAGGGATTTCGCGGCAAGAGGGGAGCATATCCAAAAGGTGCTGCCGATCTCGTCGCGGCAGGATGAAATGCTGTTTGAGCAGATCATCTATCCCGATTCCGACAGCTTCCGCAACGTCGTGTTCCTGCAAATGGACAGCGTGGTATCGCAGCAGCACCTGCGTGAAGCGCTGGATGTGATCGCGCAGGAAAACGAAGAGCTCCGCTCGTCGATCGTCTTTCATGACGTCACCGTCATCCAGCAGGTGATCACCGACCGAAAGATTCCGCTTGAAATGATCGATGCGGAGGATTTTGACTCTGAACGGCTCGGTGAGCTGCGCGACAGACTGCTGTATGAGCCGATCGATTTGCAGTACGGCAGTATGATGAAGGCGGTTTGCCTGCACGCGGAGGGGATGAGCTTTCTGTATGTGATGACGCATCATATCGCGATCGGGGAATTGCAGCTTCAGGCGTACATGGCGAGGCTGATGCGGATCCTGGAGCCGTATTATCCCGCGGACACCTCGATCAGCGGCTGGCGGGAGATGCTGGAGATGCAGCTTGACCCCGTGGAAGTAAAACGGGAATCCGCGCTGCGGAAGCGAACGGTCGGACCGCAGAAGGCGCCGTCGTCGGAGATGTGCGTCTATTCGGAAAACGACGGTCCCAAGGTCGTATTTGTGCATACGGGCAATACAGGCAGCGAGGCGTATTACCGCTTGGCGGCGAGAATTTCCGACGCGGTCTCCTTCGCTGTCATAGAACCGTTCAACCTCTATCACCCTGACCGGGCGCGCTATGGCATCAAGAATATCGCGGCAAACTACGTCCGTATCCTCCGCGAATACCAGCCGAAGGGACCCTATATCCTCGGCGGATGGTGCTATGGCGGCGTCGTTGCGCATGAAATGGCATGTCAGCTCAGACAGGCGGGAGAGGATGTCCGTCATTTGTTCATGCTGAGATTATTTAGGGATATTTCATTCAGTTGAGTGCGCCGCTTCAGAACGGCAGCAACCCGGTGCGTTCCACGGAAGCAGGGTATCTATTGATTCATCTTCACGCAGATTCGGCGCTTTGGTGAAGATATATTTCATGTAGGCGTACGGATCAAATCCGTCACCGCTTCGCAGAATTTGCGTTTCGCGTGTGCCCAACAGCTCGCAATTGTGACGTTGTCAATACAGCGATACGCCTTGTACCAAACCATTGCAAACGCTCTGCTTTCCGGTCGCTTCGGCTGCCGAAAAACAGAGCGTTCGTTTTCTTCGCAAGGCTTCGCACCATCCTTTCCCGCTATTCGTACTCCACTTCCAAAAGCCCCGAAAAGCCGCAGTCGTCAAAAACGGTCTGGACCTCATCTGAGGGAGACAGAATGGTCAATGTAAGGTTCATTTCATCAATCACGCGCTGCACCGACAGAAGGGACTGCAGGGCGTTTCCCGAAATATATTTGACGTTGGCCATATCCACGCGAATGACGTCGCAAACAGTCAGCGCCGCCATCAGCTCATCCTCCAGTTCAAAAGCAACCGTGCTTTTAAGCTTGCCGAACACCCGCATAAGCATGGTGCAGCCGCTGATGGTTTCCGAAATCATTAACACGAGAGCATCGTCTTCGTATATTTCAATCACATTATTTTTAAGCTGTCTGTTAATCATACCGTCACTCCAAAGAATCCTCTTCCGCTTCAGGCAGAAGGGTGTTCCCGCCCGCCGCCGCAGCCACTTCGTCCGCCTCGTCAAGCGACAGCTCCCGTTCATCAGCTTTTCCAATCAGTTGTGAAGGGAGGTCGCTCCGAGCAAAATCCTGCGCGTCCCTCACAGCTTCCGGAAAACGTTCAGATTCATCCACACAATCCAGCCCTTGAGCGGCATCCACAAAAACATATCGGGTGTAATACGGTTAAGCGCCTTCCAGCCGAAATAGGTAAATACCGCAATGTAAATCAGCGCCACAACGGGGGCCTGTATTCTTGTCAGCAGGAGCATGATGCCCCAGATAATGATGTAAAAAAGGACTATCATGCCGGCTTGACCGAAGCCTGAAAGAAGAAAGCTTTTAAATGATGACTTGTTTTCCATAGTATTCGCGCAATACCAAATGACAAGCCAAGATGGGTCATTATATCCTACAATGCCGCCCACCTGGTCATTGCCGGTGATGGTAACGCCTCCTCCATCGCTGAAGGAAGAAGTAATCGAATTATATGACATCGGTGCCGTTTGGCCGGCGAGTCCTCCGACACGATTTCTGCCGGTAACAGAGGCATAGTTTGCGACATTATTCATAACAGCTCCGAGAGAGCCTATAATACCGCCCACATTGTCGCCGGTTGCCGAAACTGTGCATTTGTTGTAGCAGTTGTAGATACTGCCGCTGCCTTCGCCGACAAGACCGCCTACGTAGTTCTCGCCGGAAACGGTTCCGCCCTCGTTGACGCAGCACTGGAGCGTGCCCCATTTGCTGTAACCGGCGATAGAGCCGACATACTGCTTACCCTCGATTGCAACGTTTCTGACAATAAGGTTCAAAACAGTTCCCCTATTATAACCGAAGAAACCGCAGTAATCGCTGTCTGTGTGAATACTTAAATTATCGATCGGATAACATTCTGCGTCGAATGTGCCCTCAAAGGGATGTTCCTCCGTGCCGATGGGCGTCCATTCTCCGGTAAGGGTGATAGGAGCGTACAAATAGACCGTTTTGTTCTTCATACTGTCACCGCTGTTGACCCGATCCGCAAAGCCGCGCAGCTCCGCCTCGCTTGTGATGAAGACCACGCCCTCATCGGATGATGATCCTGTTGACTGATTCTCCGACTCATCTATCTGTGCTGCAGACACAGGCAGCGCTGTGAATGCTCCCAGTATCACGAGAAGAGCCAAAACAACAGAAATCGTTCGTTTGAATTGTTTCATAGTGTTTCCTCCATTCCATAATGATACATAAATTTCAGGGAAGTTGTCCCATTAGGCTAATTATAACAAGTTATTATCTATTTGTTTACATCTTTTGTCAAAATTTTTATTTACCGTTTCCGCACGGTCAGCTGAACCGACAATCAATCCGCGCACCGAGGGCGCTTTTTCCGCGCAGCTGACGCTTAGCGAAAGCTTAACCGTCACGCCCGCGCTCGTTGCCGCGAGGGGCAGTACGCATCTGCAACGGCAAAAAAACCTCCCCTGAAAAGGGGAGGGTCCAGACTGTAGAAAAAGCTCAGGCAAACAATAACGAGCGACACACGGGGCTTACTCTTCCTGCACTTTAATTTTCATGATGCCTTTGTCGTCAATATCCAGACGCATTCTGCGGATATACTTGTTGTAATAATTGATTCTCTCGGTCGGGGATATTTCCATTCTCAGGTTGCGGATGATGCCGTCGCACAGCTCCTTGGTGTCGAGGCTTATCAGCCCCTCTACCTCCTCCTTCAACGCCGATACGAACATGGCGTTTTTGAAGCTCTTGATGTTGCCGGTGCAAAAGTCGTCCATGAAGCAGTAATAGGTGCCGTCGTTTTCAAGGGTGGTCTGGATATCGGGACCGCATTTGCCTTCCTCCACCATGACGAGGAAATCCGCGTCCGGCAGCGAGGAAATGACGCCCCAGAAGTCGGAATCGCTCGAAAGCAGAATAAACGCCGTTACCTTGTCCTGATAGAACGCCTTGGAAATACCCATGGCAATTTTGATATCGACCAGCGATTTGTCGTATTTGATGCGCTCCACAACGATGTGCTCCACCGGTATGCCCGTTACCGCTTTCAGATAGCGCCACGCGTTAGTGGTGTGAATGTCGTCATAGAGTACGATTTTTTGAATTTTATGGATTTCGGTCTTATCGAGCTGCTTGAGTACGGACGCCAGCTTGAACGGGTCGCTGTTCTCGCAGTCCACCACCAGCTGAATGGTTTTGCTGTCGTCGATGAATTCATAGATGTTTTTCTTGACCGTTTCGCTCGCGTCCTTGACCTTGGTCATATCCGTGAACACATCGCCGTGCTGGCTGTAGAGGACCTTGACGAATTTTTTGTCGTTGATCAGAATGTTGCCCTCTTCCACGGGGATCCAGTTGATATACATTTGGTACGGATAGAAGCTTTTGTTGGCAATAAAATACTTTGACTCGTTAATGATATCTTTTTCGTTCTGTCCCTTCGGCATGATGAACAGCGGACGGATGTAATCCCAGCGGATCCAGTCCGGGAATATGCTTTTCACGTTATTGATCCGCTGCGCGATCAGTTTGTTCAGGTCTGCCAGATATTGATTGACGTGGTAATTCACCTTGATAATGTCTACTCCGTTTTTGCTGAGCGTCCTAACGTCCTCCCTGAACCGTTCCTGCCGGTCGATGTTTGTCAGGTTATAGCGCATTTCGTTCTCGGTTTCGGAAAAGTTCAGAATCAGGTTGGTGCGGATCCGGCAAAAGGAGCGGATGATGACGCATTCCTTGTTTGCCTGCAGTTCCTCGTGCAGCGCGGTATCATTTTCATAGTAGAATCTGCATTTCTGCCAGTCCACTCCTATCAGAAACGCGATCATGGTACAAAGGCGCGTCTGATCCTGCTGATAATCTTCGGTTTTTATCTGTTCTAACTGGGATTGTATATCGTTCATGGCTGCCTCCTGCTTTTCAGTTTATTTCTCAACGCGTGACACGGTTGTGACGGTATGGTCAGCATGAGATTTTGTTTTGGCTTCGTTTTGTTCCGCCGCGCCGCCGGCGAGTCCCATCAGCAGATACACTACCCACGCCGCCGCGATGATGCCGATTTTGGCGCCGGTTTTCAGCTTTTGGTTTCTGACTGTAAGAATCGTCAGCGGAACGGGAAAGACAAATATCCACCCAAGCACCCACCAGACGATGACCTTGCTTCTCTTTTTCGGCGCGGGCTGCGGGGTATAGGCCGGATAGCTCACCGCCCGCGCTTCGTTCTGCGCGCGCTGACGGCCTTTTTCAAACTCGTAGCCCATGTTTTCGGCGTTGTCAATTCTGAGGTGCCGCACCTCGTCGTCAATCAGAAGCTGCGCGCCGCAGTACGCGCAAAACGCCCGCTTTCTGTCAGCGTCGATATGTAAAGCGGCGCCGCAGCTCCGACAGGTAGTATCCACTAATTTCACACTAACACCTCCGAAATTATTATGCATTCATTATACCGCCTGCGAAGGAATAGTGCAAGGAAAATATGCGTCGCTCCCTTAATTTGCGTGCTCGTTATAGTAATCCTCCGCGTCCTCGTAATCATAGAAATCATCGTAATGATCGTAGTAAAAATCTTCGGCGTCCGCATAATCGCCGACGCTGTATTCGTCCTCCGACCTGACTGTGCTTGATTTGGAAGAATAGGACCTGTAGGCTGACTTTTTCGTAGTTGGCTGAACCGCGGACGACTGCGTTTTACTCCGGTATGCGTACGACGAGCCGCCGTAGTTAGACCGGTAACTGCGCGAGTAGCCTGCGGAGCTCTTTCCCGAAGAAGAGCAGCAGCTTACAAAGACATTGGCAATGAAATAAATCCAGCCGATAATGGCGAGAATAATCAGAATGAGCGCAATCGTGGCTCTGTTTCCCCCGCCGCCTGTCGTGCGGCGGGAGGACGGCCTGCTTCTGCCTTCGTTTCCGCTGCTGTCATGTATCATCTGATAAGCGATAAAGGATTCGGTCATATCCGTGTGACCGTCGCCGTTAAAATCAAACATCAAATTCACCTGCCCCCAAAAATTAATTCAGCATGTCTTTCCTGATATTTTGAGCTCTGTCGTTATATACATTCCGCCTTATCTGTCTGCCTGACTATTACCATCACCTCTTTTTCACCATGAACGTTGGGTTCACTTTGACAATTAACGATCCCTATATCAATATTATCCCACAAACGGAGTCCCATATAAAGGACAATGCTCTTTCGCAACATGCTGTTAACTGTAAAACTAAATGCAAGCATGATCAAAACCGAATTGTCATTCACTTGACAAACACGCCGCTTGATGTAGAATAGAAGCAGATACATCAAAAAACTACGGAGCGAGGTTATGAGCTGCATCACCACTGTTACAGGCAAGCATTTTGACCCGACGCTCAGGGAGCGGTGCATTCAATTTCAGCGCGTCCTCCGGTATGAAGCCAAAATGCGCGAAGCGGAGCAGCTGCTGCGCACAAGCAAAAACGCCGACAGGCTGCAAAGCCTGATCGGCGAATTGGAAACGTATTATACCGGCAACGCATTTGGTCAAAGCCGAAACGCTCGACATTGACGACAGCGACGCCGAGGTAATTGTACAATCGGTGATTGCAAAACTATAAAGACGGAAGGAAAGGCTGGCTATGAGAAAGATATTTTTTATTGCCGATACGCATTTCGGGAGCGACGCGGTTCGCCGCTATGAAAACAGACCCTTTGCCATGGTTGAAGAAATGGACAGGGTGATGACAGAGCGCTGGAACAGCGTTGTTTCCCCCGATGACGAGGTGTGGCATTTGGGCGACTTCGGTGCTGAGGGAGCGGTCGGCGACGTGCTCTCCCGATTGAACGGAACGGTTTATTTTGTCAGGGGAAACCACGACGAGGACTCAAACGAAGCGTACCGCCGTGCGGGCTTTCGCGAGGTTTATGACCTGCCCGTGTTGTTTAAGGAGTTTTTTATCCTGTCACATCACCCGCTCTATGTGAGCAGCAACATGCCCTACGCTAATATTTTCGGACATGTTCACGCCAATCCCGCCTATAGGGATTACAGTCCGCATCATTTCTGTGTTTCTGCGGAACGAATCGACTACACGCCGATCGAATTTCAAAAAATGCTGGCGCTGATAAAAGGATAAACCGCGAACGAGGGCGATCATCACCGCTCGGAAAAGAATTCTCCCGGAGTCACCTTTGCGAGGGCGATTCCTCCCTTGTTGGTTTCGACGCAAGTATTCTGCTCCGAGAGCGGGAGCTCCGCGAGGGCGTCCGGACTGATTTCGTAATGAACGCAGATCTCGCGGCATTGGATAATAGCGGGCGTGCTCTCCCCTCTCTCCCGTTTGGCTACGGACCGGCGCCATACGCCGAAGCGCTCGGCCAACTCCTCCTGCGTCAGGTTTTCTTTGGCTCATAAATAGCAGTTTACCAACCGGTTTTTCGGGCATTACCATGAAGACAGAAAAATCATGGGGAGATTCATTTTACTCTGCGACCGGATTGTAAGAATACCATAACCCAAAACACTGCACATCGGTTTTGCGAATCCTTGTGCAGTGTTATTTTTTGTGTCCGGCGTTTAAGCAAGCCACGCCAAGCATTCGGCAGATTGCGCTGAAGCAGCAGGAGGAGTGGAAGATTTATATACTTACCGACTTGCAAAGCAGCGGTTACCATTGTATAATAGCTTTAGAAACACCTTACCAGAGGGAGAGGAGCAAATAATGATGAAATGCAAAAACTGTAAAATGCCGATAAGGCCGGACATACCCTATTGTCCGAACTGCGGCGCACCGAATCCGCCCAAGGATCACCGAAAGCTGCTGATCGTCATACTGATTATCCTTTGCGCGACAGCGGCAACACTGATTGGATTTTTGGTGGTACTGCTGATTGGGGGAATGTCGCCTTCCAAACCCAATGTCCCCAAATTTGACTTTACCTGTTCCGAATACACCGATGAAATGAACCGTATTCTGGGAGTCAACAAGCTGAACAAGGACAACTGGAACGTAAGCGACACCGCCGCCTCCTACACGGAGAGTGATTTTGCGATCGATCTTGACCTCGACGAGGAAAGCCGGAAGATAACGAAAATCAGCGTGGGTCCCACCGACAGCGAGACCGCCGCGAAAATGGCGGCTGCGAGCATAATGGCGGTTGAACCTGACGTCTCCCAAAAAGAAGCGCTGACCCAACTTGCCGATTTGTCCGAGGAAAAAACGGAAAAGTATGAACACGGCACAACGGTTGTCATCATACTCAAAGAAAAGAAGCGTTTTGAAATCAAGCCCATTGAGGACGCCGTCATCCCCGCAACAGCGGAAATAACGCAGTCTGCCGAACCCTCGGCGATCACCGGGGCTCCCGTTTCCGAGCCGACCGAGGCGCCGACAGAAAAACCGACCGAGGCGCCGACAGCGGAGCCTACAACAGAGGTCCCTCAAGACAACGCGCACAACGCGTATCTGGAATATCTGGAAAACAACCGCAGTGAGTTTGTGAACGATAAATCAGAATATTATCGGAAGCGGGAGGCCAACAACATCGCCTTCACCGATCTCAACGGCGACGGCGTAGACGAGTTTGTTTGCGTAAGGTACGGCGATAATCAATATATGAGAATCAATTTCACCATTTTCTCTTATCGCAACGGCGAAATGATAACACTGTACGACGACATGATTTACGCATTGGCGGGAGCCGAAGGCTCACATGAAATATTTATCGGCAGCGACGCAAAGGTTTACTCTGTTGTCAATCATTTCCCGAGCTTCAGTGTAACGGAATATGAAATAGGCGAAACAGGCGTTTCGGCCAATCAGCTGGCAAACCGAACAGGTCGCGGCACCGATGATCCGAACCCGGAGCACTTCATCGGCGGTTCGTCCGTTTCAAAATCCGAGTTCGACTCATTCGTTGACAGCACCAGGGACAAAGCCGAAACCGTTCTTTGTTATTCACATAACGCAAGCGCATCCGCAGGAAGCATCTCCATGTCGTATGACGCGGCATGCACCTACCTGAAGCAATAAGGTCAACCCCCGCTTGCGCGGTCGGAGGCGGCGTTTGTCCGACGTTTTGCCAAACCGCTTCACCCAAAGCCGCACCGGGTGCAGCGTCACGCTGCCGAGTGGAGTGTTGGATTCATGGGCAATACAGTTGCATATGCGTTTTAATGTGTTACAATTTTGTATTATTTCACCAATTATCTTGACGTACAATCAAAACTATGGTTAAATAAAGGTGGCAATAAAATACTCAAGGAGGAATGACAAATGCCAATTACAATCGCCTACATCATAGGCAGTGTTGTTGCGCTGGCAGGTACTATCGTTGCTTTCATCATGATAGTTCCCGACAAAAAGCGCGCGGGTCTCAACAAGTTTTTCAAATGGCTGCATGACTTTTTCAATTTCAAAAGTCTGTGGCTCGAGAAGATTCTCAAGTTTCTTTACATCAACGCCACGTTAAGCTGCATCGCTGTCGGTTTCTTTATGCTGTTCAGCGGATATGAAAGCTATAGCTATTCCTCGTATTTTTCTTCCTATTCTTCACATTCCGAGTTTCACTCATTTGCCGGATTCGGCGCCCTGTTGATTTTCCTTGGTCCGGTCGTTGTCCGCATTGTCTATGAGTTTATCATGCTTACGATCCTCATGGTCAAGAACACAATTGATATCAACAACAAGCTTGTTCCCCAGGACGGCTCCGTAGCTGACAGGCAGGAAAAAGACAGAATCAAAAAGGAAGAAGAGCAGGCAGCCCGCGCGCAGCTCCAGCAGCAGTATGCGCAGCAACAGTACGCACAGCAGCAGTACGGCCAGCAGCAGTATTATGATCAGAACCGGTACAATCAGCAGGCTCCCTACACTCCGTACGACGCACCCGATAACAACCAACAATAAAATGACGGAAGGACGCTTCTTTTGAAGCGTCCTTTTTTTGTTCGCGTCTCCCTTGTGATACGATTCTGATTGAAAGCGTTAAGCGGAACCCTCCATGACAAGCCGGGATATTTTTCTTTTTATCACCACAGCTTCCAGTCGGAAACATCGCACTGACCATACTCATAATCGCCGACAGCCACCACTGTGCCGTCCGATTGCAGCCCTACGGTTTGATCGTCCCCTGCGGAAACAGCGACAATATTCTTCCAGTCTTTTACATTACACTGACCATACACATTATAGCCGACAGCCACCACTGTGCCGTCCGATTTCAGTCCTACGGTGTGATCGTACCCTGCAGAAACGGCGACAATATCCTTCCAGTCTTTAACATCACACTGACCGGCATCATTGTATCCGACAGCCACCACCGTACCATCCGATTTCAATCCAGCAGTGTGATAGAGTCCTGCGGAAATGGAGACAATATCCTTCCAGCCTCCTACGTAACACTGACCGTAATCATTCCTGCCGACAGCCACCACCGTGCCGTCCGATTGCAATCCTACGGTGTGCCATACACCTCCCGCAATTCTATTACGCGAATATTCAATATACTTCTGCTTGGTTTCATTGGTCAATCCGGCTGCCATAAGGATGGACGCTGCTGCCCGGTACTGTTTTTGTTCTGCCAACTCCTTCGCCCTGCCGATTTCCATGGAGGGACGGATAACCGTATTGAACACAATCAGAAACACCAAAGATAAAGCAACAACCGGTGTAGCTATCAGTAATACCCTTTTTAGTATTCTTTTGCGTGTTTTTTTCCTTCCGGCCCTCTCCCCGGCTTCCAAGCGCTCGGCTTCTTCTTTCTCCGTCCACTCACTGATCGTCTGCATACAGATTTCAGCCTGATGATCCGCGTCCCTCCAGCCGGGGATAGACGCAAACAAATCCGCAGCAGACTGAAAGGCGCTTTTTCTTATCGCATTCTGCATTGTGTAGGTCGCGCGGTTATAGATTTTTTCCTTGCGGTATTCCTCCGCTCTTTCAAAACACTGCTCGGCAAGCGCATTTGCGTCCCTCCAGCCGTAAACAGTCCGGAACAGCTTGACGGCGGATCGATAGGTTTCTTCGGAATTTGCCTCCCTCATGGCGTTTGCGGCGCGATAATATATCTCATCCTTTCGGCTTTCCTCTGAATTTTCAGGATATTGCCCCCGTCTCCTGTCTTCAGCCTTGGGGGAGGCAATTGTTTTCGGTGCTCTCGCGTCCTCTTTTCTTACCGCGTCGGGCTTGGCGTCATTCACCTTGCCGGGTGCTTTGTCACGGGCTGCGCCGATCCTTTCAGTTCGATCGGCTCGGACTGTCACCGTCTTTTTCAGACACTGTTCGGCAAGAGAGTCCGCGTCCCTCCAGCCGGGAATGGTTTGGAACTTCCTCGCAGCCTCCTGAAACGCTTCTTTTGTCTTTGCCGCCTGCATGGCTCTGACCGCGCCGTCGTAGATCACGTTCCTGTTGCGCTCGTTGATATGGGCGATATAGCCGTTCAGCTCCGCTTTGGTTTTTGCGTCGCCGCAGCGCACGGCTTTTTTGAAATAGTCACTTCCGTCAAAGGGCAGCGCCCTGTCGGCGAGGTCGCTCCGCCGGTGAGTGTGAAGCTCCGCCATCAGGAGGCCGACATACGCGTCGGCGCATTCGGCGTCGCTGTTCAGCACCCGGTTAAAGCAATACCCTGCCCGGTTCCACTCGCCTTCCTCCAGCGCCAGCCTGCCGTTTCGGAGCAGCGCCGCAGCGTCAGCGTTGTCCGATTGGCCGGCATCCGTATTTGTGACCGTCTGCTTCGGCTCTTCCCTGCCGAAAAGCTTATGGATGTCGCCGATCAACTCCTGCATAAAGCCGCTTTTTTCCATGTCGTAGGTCTGAAAGAAGTCCAGCTGCTCGGGCATTTCGACGGAGTCCACGCCCCTGCAGCATGGCAGCAGGCGCTTGGCGCGATCCCTGCGCATCAGTTCAAAGAAGCGGCTCCACTCGTTTTTGACCCAAACGGCGTTGAAATAGTCAGACTTGCTGCCGATGACGACCATGACCCTCGCCGAGTTGAGCGCCGCGAAAATATACGGCTCCTGCGCCGCGCCGCCCTTATCCGCCAGGGTGATTCGCGCGTAGAAGACGCGGTAGCCCGCCCGCGTCAATTGATAATAAATCTCCAGCGCGTCCTGACTGTCGCAGGTGCGCTCTTTTGTTTTGTCGTCCGTTTCCTTGCAGCAGATGAACACATCATACGGCGCCTCGTTTCGGGAGATCGCCAGAATGCCGCGCTGTATCTCGGTTATTTTCGCCGCTTCCTTCCGATACTGCCTTTGGGTGATGCCGTCGGAATACTTGAGCGCCGCCAGATAATCCGCGTCCTCCGTAAAGCTGTCGAAGCGCGCGCGGTAACAGGCGGGATCAAATTCATATGTATGCGGATCCTCGACGTATATAATACCAAAGCGGCAGAGCGCACAGCACCAGTGCGCCTCGGCGTCGGTTTCATCCTCGCGCACAAGGGACTCATAAACGGCGAGCGCCTTGTCAAAGTCGCCCTGACGGCGGAAGTAATTGCCGCAGTTGAACCGCGCGGTTCTCCGTTCGTCCGACGCCTTCGGTAATGTGACGGTCGACCCGCAGCTTTCGCAGATGCCGACTGTTTTCACTTCATTCCGTTCGATGTCGCCACCGCACATTTTACATTGGATAACGGCCATAACATCCTCCCTCTTCTTCCTGCTCTGTTTCGTTCTCCATAACCCCTCGGGATTTTTATACTAACTCTATTGTATTACAATTGAGTCTTATTGGCAAGGGCGTTTTTCCGGTTTTTACTATCATAACTGTCGGAGCGATTTCCTGACAAAAAATCCAGACCTTGCCTTGCGGTTCTTTTTTCGCAAAGCAAGGTCTGCTCTTCATCAGGTCAGCGGATTATCACACAGAATCCTTATTCTTCCTGCTCTTATTCATGCTCCGAGCAGGATCATCATCTTTTTCCGGGATCACTCTTTCCTCATTCGGAGAGGAAAACACCAATGCGGCGTCGTCCAGCACCGGACTCCTCGGGTGATCTTTTTTCGAATGCCCCTTGCTCCTTTCCTGAGAGGAAAACACTAAGGCGGCGTCGTCCAGCACCGGACTCCTATTGCTTTGATTTTTGTTCTTCGCATGTCTTTTGCTTTTTTCCTGCGGTGAAAACACCAATTGAGCCTCATCCGGTTCCGTATTTTGTTCTATTGCCGGATGCACTCTGTCCTCGTCCGGAGAGGAAAACACCAATTCTGCCCTGCTCTTCGCGGGGTTATAATATTGCTCCAAACCTGAAGCATCTTGTCCCATTTTTGGCAGCATAAAACCGACCGCCATACCGATAAAGGCGAAATAATAACAGAATCTGCTGGCTACGGTACTCTTTAAGCCCAAATCTATATATATACGGTATTTGATCAGCAAAATGCACTCCGAAACCAGGCATACAACATACAGCGCGATCACAAAAGACATCAAGTATTCGTTTTGCACCGACCTTCTCCCGTCGCCTGAAAACAACGAAATAAAGCAGCAAAACGAAAGCGGCAACCTGTGAACCAACATATACCGCACAGTTCAGAACGGAAGGGATTACGGCAAAGTTCAGCCTTTCAAATACGGCAACCGCATTAGTCAGCTTAAATATGATATTCAGCGATAATCCGACAATGAGCAAAACCGAACTCAAAACGCGGAATACAGGCCGGGGGATGATGGCGAAAACCGTTGAAACGGAAATAAATATAAACAAAATGATTCCCGATAACCTGCCGCCCCTGTTTTCCCAGTTTGTCTTTAATACGACTAATAAATAAACCTGATATGCCGTAAAAAGCGTGAACAGCAGTGCTGTTGACAATTGGAGGATCATCCTCCCTTTATTCTTTCCTGCATTTGTTTTTTTCACTATTCTACCCTCTTTATGAATTTTTTTCGTTATCATCCGGCTGAGCCGACATGCTTTTTGGGGATAATCCCCATTACCTGTCAGATTATAACACAAGCTGCGTACAAAAACAATATTTTTACTTGTGATTATGAACATTTGGAACAATCTCTTTACTTAGGCCGTTATCGTCGAAAGGGTGACAAAAAGCGCTCGTAGAAAACTCTGCGGGCGCTTTTGATTATTTGACGCATTCACGCCGGTAACGATCAACAGGAGCTTCACCGTTAACGCGTGCGCTATGACGCGGCGTCAGCCGAAAGCTTTGCTCCATGCACTCTGATCAAAACCGCACCAACAGCAACATCACGCTGCCGTGCTCTTGAAGTGCTGTTAATATCCGAAATATTCCTTGAATTTGTCCCGGCCGTTCGTGTCTATATCGCGCCGGTAATACAGCTTCAGCTCATTCTTCGGCTGCCTGTTTGCGCCCATCTCGTCGGAATCCCCGGAGATACAATCCAGATAGACCCCATAAAGCGCGCCGTGTGTTTTGCCTATATTTTACGGATATATTTTGGTTTAAAAAGCAATAGAGCCTTCGTGTTTGTTGCTTTTATGTACAAGAGGAAGAACCCGTTTACATTTCCGCACACCGTGGTGATCATTCACGCGACGGTGAACACCGTTGTTACGATCATATCGCTCTCTTGTATCTCGGCAAAGATATCGCCGTTCATTTTGCGCATCAGGGTGCGGCAGATGTACAGTCCCAAGCCGCTGCCGCTGTTGCTGCCCGTATTGGAGCCGCGCCAGAAGCTGTCAAAGATATGCGGCAGCTCGTTTTCGCTGAGGGCGCAGCCGCCGTTGCGGATGTGGATGAGCTGACAGCCGTCCTCCCTTGAGAAAGCGATTGAAATCCTTTTGCCGTCGCCGTATTTGACGGCGTTTTCGATGATGTTCTGCAGCACCTCAACGCTCCTCTCCAAATCGCCCGAGAGGATACAGTCGGAAAAGCCGTCAACAGTAAAATCAATTTTCAAAAGCTGAAGCTTATCAGTGTAAAACGCCTTGATTTTCTCCGTCAGCGCCGATAAATAAAACTCGTCCTCCTGCACCTCCATATGCAGAAAATCACCGCTTTCGGTCCTGACAATGCCGTCCACATAGTTGCGGATCTCCTCGCATTTTCCGTTGATGCTGCGGGCGACCTCCCGCTTCTTGTTCTCGTCCTTATACAAATTCCTCTCGAGCGCCTTCACGTACAGCTCTATCACCCCGAGCGGTGTTTTGATGTCGTGCGAAAGCGAGAGCACCATCGTTTTGTTCTGCTTTTGCAGGGCGAGCTCGGCAGTTTTCTGACCCTCCAGCTTCTCGCGCAGCAGGTCGAGTCCCCAGAGGAACTTGCCGAAATAGTTGCCCCTGCTCTCCTTCAGCGGCGCCGTCAGATTTCCCTTTGCCAGCTCCGTGGGATAGGCGCTGATTTTCTCAAAGGGACGGATAAGCTTCAGAAATAAAAACAGGAGGAGCAGAAGCACAAATGCCGCCGTAACGCCGAAGCAGATATTGAAAGAAGCGATCGCCGCAGTGTTGTCGGGGTGATAGGCGTAATCAAAGCGGTACAGTCTGCCGCCGATTTCCTTGACGAGATAGTCGCTGTCGCCGCCCTGAAAGCCGCTCTCCTGTATTTCGACATTTATGATAGTGCGGTAATCGGCGAGAGAATAATCCTCGCCGTTCTCGATTTTCGCGGCGATCCTCTCCGCCTCAACGCGATAAGGGCGACCTGCGTCACCCTTGTTCCCGTTATATAAAAAGAGGTTCGCGCCTGTAAATATCAGCGCCAGCATCGCGACGACCGCGATTGTCAGTTTGAGATAGCTTTTCATGGGTTACCTCTCGTAGCGATAGCCGACGCCCCAGACCGTCACAATGCGTTCGGGCTTTTTCGGATTGACCTCGATTTTCTGCCGCAGCCACTTGATGTGAACCGTGAGCGTCTGCGGCTCGGAAAAGCTGTCAAAGCCCCAGATCTGATTGAACAGATAGTCCTTGCTGAGCGTTTTGCCGCTGTTCTCGGCTAAAAGCAGCAATAAATCGAATTCCTTTTGCGTCAGGTCGAGGCGCGTGTTTTCCCTGTACGCGATCCGCTTGCTTTTGTCTATTTTCAGATAGCCGTCCGACAGCACCTCGGTCTGATAGCGGCGTGTAAAGATGCCCTTGATTTTCGCGAGCAGTATGTCGATGTCATAGGGCTTTTCGATGTAATCGTCCGCGCCGAGAATCAAGCCGTTGAGCTTGTCGTCCTTCTCGGTTTTAGCGCTGACGATGATGATCGGGGTGTTGGCGTTTTCGCGGATTTTTCTGCAAACCGCGAAGCCGTCAAGACCGGGCAGCATCACGTCGAGGATGACAAGCTTCGCGCCGTCCTTCTCAAAGGCAGTCAGAGCGCTCTCGCCGTCCGCACAGTGTATGACGGAATACCCGTCCGCCTCCAGAAAATCACAAAGCAGCGTTGCCATTTCTAAATTGTCCTCAACTACCAGAATATCATTCATAAAAATCCTCTTCTCGCGTAAACGCGCTGTTACCGTTTCGTCCGACTGTGAGTCCGCGAACCGGATGCAACGTCACGTTGCCTACCAGCCCTGCTCTAAGAGCCA
>ONEN01000191.1 GCA_900316815.1 uncultured Eubacteriales bacterium
AACCTCGGACTTTTTATGAGATAATAAAGGCGGTGATCTATATGAAACAATCAGAGCTTTTTAAAATTTATCTGCCTTATCCCGAAAAGGGCGACAGACTTGTGCGCGTCTATGTTCCCTCGCACGATGAGGGGGAGCGTCTGCCTGTGATTTATATGACCGACGGGCAGAATCTTTTTGATAAGGAAAGCGGCAAATGGGGCTGCTGGTTTACGCGGGAGGCAGTGGAAGCCGAGCGTGAAAGCAGCGGCAAGGCGGCAATAATCGTGGGTATCCACAACGACAACGAGTGGCGCGACAACGAGCTCACTCCGAAATCGATCGGTGAGATAATCCACGCCGAGAAAATGGACAACTTCACCTCTCCCGAGGGCGAAATCTTCGACAGCTTTGTAATGGATGTGGTAAAGCCCTATATCGAGGAGCATTTTCCCGTGAAGAAGGGCAGAGAGAACACTGCTTTCTGCGGCAGCTCCTCAGGCGGCCTGCAGTCGTTTTTCACGGCGCTCAGCCATCCCGAGAGCTTTTCGTTCGCGGGAGTGTTCTCACCCGCGTTTCTGCTCTATTCCGAGGAGGACATTCGCCGCTGGATTATGAGCAGGCTGAAAGAAAATATGCCCTACCTGTATATTTACACAGGCGCGGGCGATGATTTGGAGTATTCAATTTTTGAGAGCGTCGAGTCAACCTATGACATCCTGCAGGAGTGCTATCCCTTTGAGCGGATGAACGAGGTCATATTGTTTGAAAACGGTCACAATGAAAAGGCGTGGGAGCCGATTTTCGGAGATTTCCTGCACAGCTTTCTTATTTCTGATTCGTAATGCAACGTGACGCTGCATCCGATCCGCCTTTGAAAAAACGGCTTTACAAAAGGTGCGGATTAACGGCGGGCCTGACGTTTTTCTTGTCTTAATAATTTGGTTACGCTGCAAAAAAGAGCGTGCATAAGCACGCTCTCTCCAACTTATTAAACCAAGATTTCTCCGTCAACTGTGCCGCTCAGACCTGCCGCGTTGCTCTCGTCGGTGTCGATGTGCATAGCGGGAGCGTACTTGTCGCTGACGCGCACGACCACGTCGCCGAAGATAACCTCTCTGCCGGTGCCTTCGCCGACCTTGACGGAGACGATCTGCTTGTCCGTAAAGCCGTTGTCGGCAGCGGTCCGGGTGTCGAAGTGGATGTGGCGCTGCGCGGCGATGATGCCCTGCGCGATCTCAACCTCGCCCTTGGGGCCTACCAGCTTGCAGCCGGGGGTGCCTGCCACGTTGCCCGACTCTCTGACGGGAGCCACAACGCCGAGCTTTCTGGCGTCGGTGAGGGAGACCTCTACCTGATCCTCGGGTCTTTCGGGACCGAGGATGGACATGGTCATTTCGCCTCTGGGGCCGACGACCGTCACCTTCTCAAAGCAGGCAAACTGACCGGGCTGGGACAAATCCTTTTTGTTGGTCAGCTGATAGCCCTCGCCGTAGAGGACGTCCAGCGTAGCTCTGCAGACATGAACGTGATGCGCAGAGGTTTCAACCATAATTTTCATAAATATTACCACCAATCCTAGATATTTCTGAAAAAAATTCATTAATCCTATTCTACTACGAAAAGACGGATTTTTCAACCGTATTTTAATAAAAGGGGAGTAAAAATGTATCAGACTTGGGAAGAGCTGCTGCGCGCCTGCGAGAGCTGCCGCCAGTGCGGCCTGTGCGAGACCCGCCGCCATGTGGTGACAGGGGTGGGGTCTCCCGACGCGGAGGTCATGTTCATCGGCGAGGGGCCGGGCGAAAACGAGGATCTGCAGGGCGAGCCCTTTGTTGGCAGAGCGGGCGTGCTGCTCGATAAAATGCTGCTGGCGGTCGATCTGGACAGACGGCAGAATATCTATATCGCGAACATCGTCAAATGCCGTCCGCCGCACAACCGCGACCCCAAGCCCGAGGAGCAGGAGCAGTGCATCGGTTGGCTGCGCAACCAGGTAAAGCTGATCCGCCCCAAGATCATCGTCTGCCTGGGCAGGATCGCCGCCATGCGCATTATGAACCCCGACATCCGCATCACGCGCGAGCACGGGCACTTTATGCAGAAAAACGGCGTGTGGATGATGGCGATGCTGCATCCCGCCGCGGTGCTGCGCGATCCGCGCAAAAAGCCCGAGGCATTTAATGATTTTTTAATTCTGCGGGAGAAAATAAAAGAGGTATGCGCGCATACATATGAAGCGGTACAACAGTAAACGGAGAGACGGCTATGGCATTAGTGGAACTCAGGGACGTATATAAGCGGTACAAAATGGGCGAGGTAGTCATCAACGCGGTGGACGGCATTTCCTTCACGGTGGAGGAGGGCGAGTTTGCGGTGGTGGTGGGCACCTCGGGCGCGGGCAAAACCACGGTGCTGAACATCATCGGCGGCATGGACAGCGCCACCGAGGGCGAGGTGCTGGTGCGCGGCAGGGACATCAGCCGTTACAGCGACCGCCAACTGATAGAATACCGCCGCCACGAAATCGGGTTTGTGTTCCAGTTTTATAATCTGGTACACAACCTGACCGCCAAAGAGAACGTAGAGCTGGCGGCGCAGATTTGCAAAAATCCCCTCGACAGCGAGGAAGCGCTGGAAAGCGTGGGACTGCTGGAGCGCAGGGACAATTTTCCCGCGCAGCTTTCGGGCGGCGAGCAGCAGCGCGTGGCCATCGCGCGCGCACTGGCAAAGCGGCCTGCGCTGCTGCTCTGCGACGAGCCGACGGGCGCGCTGGACTACAACACGGGCAGGCAGATTCTGGGCTTGCTGCAGGAGACCTGCATCCGCGAGAAAATGACAGTGGTGCTCATTACCCACAACACCGCCATCACGCCGATGGCGAACCATGTGATAGAAATGAAAAGCGGCAAAATCGTCCGCGACGAATACAACCCAACCCCCAAATCCATCTCCCGGATTTCATGGTGATAATGCAGCAGAGCGGCTATTCATGTGCCTGCGGCACAATTCATGGCGCAGCCAATTCATGCACCGAAGGTGCTATTCATTCCCGAACTAACGGTTTCCGATATCGGAAACGTTGAAAGAATGATTCAGGGGTTGGCATAAGAATGAATTGCCGCTTTGCGGCATGAAAAGGCTGCGCCATGAATTGTCGCTGACGCAAC
>ONEN01000056.1 GCA_900316815.1 uncultured Eubacteriales bacterium
GGTCGTATCCGTTGACCGCATGGAGCGCGGCAAGGGCGAAAAGAGCGCCCTCGCGGAGATCGAGGAAAAATACGGCTTAAAGACCACCGCCATCGTCACCATGGCGGAGGTAGTAGAGCACCTCTATAACAGGGAATACAAGGGAAAAATCATCATCGACGACGCCCTCAAGGCAGCCATCGACGCGTATTACGAGCAATACGGCGTACACTAAGCGGGAGACACACCAATGGCAGAGAAGAAGGAAAACGTTCATGCGGGGCACCGCCGGCGCATGAGAAAGCGCTTTATCGGGCAGGGCTTTCAGGGCATGGAGCAGCACGAGGTGCTGGAAATGCTGCTGTACTACGGTATTCCGCGCAAGGATACCAACCTCACGGCGCACCGTCTGCTCGACCGCTACGGTTCCTTTGCCAAGGTGTGCGACACGCCCGTTGACGTGCTGCAGCGGGACTTCGGGCTGACCGAGGCCGCTGCCGTGCTGATCAAAATGGTGCCCGAGCTGGCGAGGGTCTACGCCGAAACCAAATTCAGCAAGCCCTATATCGACAAGGACACGGCGGTGGAGGTTCTGCGCCCCAAATTCATCGGCGCCACCGTGGAGAAGGTGGCGATCGCGCTCAGCGACGCCAACGACAGGCTGATCCTGTGCGACGTCGTTGCCGAAGGCTCCCTTTCCGCCACCGAATCTCCCGTGCGCAAGATCGTGGATCTGGCGCTGCGCCACAACGCGAAATACGTCTATCTGGCGCATAATCATCCCAGCGAGCTGTGCGCGCCCTCGCGGCAGGATCTGGAGACCACGCGCGTGATCTCCGAAACGCTCAACAGCATCGGCGTCATGCTGGTGGATCATATCGTGTTCACCTCCACCGACCATTTTTCCATCCGATCCTATAAACACTTTGCCAAAGTATTTGTCAAGTAAAACAGTATGCAGTTTAAAATTCATTCCCAATACAAGCCCACGGGCGACCAGCCGCAGGCGATCGATACGCTGGTGCGCAGCATCAACGCGGGCAACAAAGAAACCACCCTGCTGGGCGTTACCGGCTCTGGCAAAACCTTCACCATGGCGAACGTGATCGAGCGCACCCAGCGCCCCACGCTGGTGCTGGCGCACAACAAAACGCTTGCCGCGCAGCTGTGCAGCGAGTTCAAGGAAATCTTTCCCGAGAACGCCGTGGAGTACTTTGTCAGCTATTACGACTACTATCAGCCCGAGGCGTATGTCGCGCAGACGGACACCTATATCGAGAAGGACAGCTCCATCAACGATGAGATCGACAAGCTGCGCCACAGCGCCACGCTCGCGCTGTCCGAGCGACGGGATGTGATCATCGTGGCGTCGGTGTCGTGCATCTACAGCCTGGGCGACCCGATCGACTACCGCAACATGGTCATTTCGCTGCGCCCCGGCATGGAGAAATCCCGCGACGACCTTGTGAAAAAGCTGGTGGAGCTGCAGTACGAGCGCAACGACGTCAATTTCATCCGCAATAAATTCCGCGTCAGGGGCGACGTGGTGGAGATTTTCCCCGCCGCCTCTGGCGATTCCATCATCCGCGTGGAGTTCTTCGGCGACGAAATCGACCGCATTTCCGAGATCAACCCCCTCACGGGCGAGCTGAAGGCGCTGCTGAAGCACGCGGCGATTTATCCCGCCTCCCACTATATCGTGTCGCGCGACAAAATGCAGGTCGCGCTGGCGGAGATCGAGCGCGAGCTGAACGAGCGGCTGGAGTATTTCCGCGCCAACGGCAAGCTGCTGGAGGCGCAGCGCATTGAGCAGCGCACGCGCTACGATATGGAGATGCTGCAGGAAATCGGCTTTTGCTCGGGCATCGAAAACTATTCCCGCATCCTCTCGGGCAGAGCGCCCGGCTCCTCGCCCTACACCCTGCTCGACTATTTTCCCGACGATTTTCTCCTCTTTGTGGACGAGAGCCACGTCACGCTGCCGCAGGTGCGCGGCATGTTCGCGGGCGACCGCGCGCGCAAAAAGAGCCTGATCGACTTCGGCTTCCGCCTGCCCTCCGCCTATGACAACCGCCCGCTGAACTTCGACGAGTTCTACGCGCATATTCATCAGGCGGTGTTCGTCAGCGCCACGCCGGGCGATCTGGAGCTGGAAAAAAGTCAGGTCGTCGCGGAACAGATCATCCGTCCCACGGGTCTGCTCGACCCCGAAATTTCCGTTCGTCCCACCGAGGGACAGCTCGACGACCTGGTGTCGGAAATCAACCTCCGCGCAGCCAAAAAGCAGCGCGTGCTCGTGACCACGCTCACCAAGAAAATGGCGGAGGATCTGACGTCCTACCTCGAAACCCTCGGCATCCGCGTGCGCTACATGCACCACGACATCGACACCGTGGAGCGCATGGAGATCGTGCGCGACCTGCGCCTGGGCGAGTTTGACGTGCTCGTCGGCATCAACCTGCTGCGCGAGGGTCTGGATATCCCCGAGGTATCGCTCGTCGCGGTGCTGGACGCGGACAAGGAGGGCTTTCTGCGCAGCGCGCGTTCACTGATCCAGATCACGGGCCGCGCCGCCAGAAACAGCGAGGGCATGGTCATCATGTACGCCGACAGCGTCACCGATTCCATGCAGACCACCATCACGGAGACCAACCGCCGCCGCGAGATACAGCAGAAATACAACGAGGAGCACGGCATTGTGCCGCAGACCATCGTCAAAAAGGTCAGCGAGATCCTTGAGATCTCCACCCACAGCGACAGCGAGTTCAGGAACACCAAAAAGCTGAGCAAGGCGCAGCGGCAGCAGCTGATCGAGAGTCTCACCAAGGAGATGAAGGCGGCGGCGCGTCTGCTCGAGTTTGAGCACGCCGCGTATCTGCGCGATAAAATCAAAAAGCTGCGCGGCGAAAAATAATACCATACGAAAAAAATGCCCTGCGGTCTCGCGGGGCTTATGTTAGGAAGTAGGTTATGGCAAGAAAAAAGGTACAGGAATACGGCAACGACAGTATCGCCATGCTCAAGGGCGCCGACCGCGTGCGCAAACGCCCCTCGGTCATCTTCGGCTCCGACGGTATCGACGGCTGCCAGCATTCCGTCTTTGAAATTCTCTCCAACTCCATCGACGAGGCGCGCGAGGGCTACGGCAAGAAAATCACCGTCACCCGCTACGAGGACGGCTCCATCGAGGTGGAGGACCACGGCAGGGGCATTCCCGTTGACTTTAACGAAAAGGAAAAACGCTACAACTGGGAGCTGGTGTTCTGCGAGCTGTACGCGGGCGGCAAATACAACAACAACGAGGGCGAAAACTACGAGTTTTCCCTCGGCATGAACGGCCTCGGCCTTTGCTCCACCCAGTACAGCTCCGCCTATATGGATGTAGACATCCGCCGCGACGGCTACCGCTATACGCTCCACTTTGAAAAGGGCGAGAACATCGGCGGCCTGAAAAAGGAGCCGTACGCCAAAAAGGACACGGGCACCAAAATAACATGGAAGCCCGATCTGGAGGTGTTCACCGACATCAACATCGAGCCTGCCTATTTTCTCGATGTGATGAAGCGGCAGGCGATCGTCAACGCGGGCGTGGAGTTTATCTTCCGCAACCAGAACGGCAGGAGCTTTGAAACCACCACCTTTACCTATGCCAACGGCATAGTGGATCACGTTGCCGAGATCATCGGCGACAACGGCATGACGGGCGTGCAGCACTGGGAAGCCGAGGTCAAGACCCGCGACCGCGCCGACAAGCCCGAATACAAATGCAAGATGAATATCGCCGTCGCCTTTTCCAACAAGGTCAGCACCCTCGAATACTACCACAATTCCAGCTGGCTGGAGCACGGCGGCGCTCCCGACAAGGCGGTGCGCAACGCCTTTGTCTATCAGATCGACAACTATCTCAAAACGAATAATAAATATAACAAAACCGAAAAGAAAATCAACTTCGACGACGTCTCGGACTGCCTTGTCTGCGTAATCTCCTCCTTCTCGGGCGTGTCCTCCTACGAGAACCAAACCAAAAAGGCGGTCACCAACAAGGGCATCCAGGACGCGATGACGGCGTTTCTGCGCAGGAGCCTGGAGGTCTATTTCATCGAGAACCCGCTGGAGGCGGAGAAAATCGGCGAGCAGGTACTGATCAACAAGCGCAGCCGCGAGAACGCCGAGAAAACGAGGCTCCGCATCAAAAAGAACCTGTCGGGCAGCCTCGATATGACCAACCGCGTGGACAAGTTCGCCGACTGTCGCAGCAAGGATGTTTCTCAGAGAGAATTATTCATCGTGGAGGGCGACTCTGCTTTGGGCGCCTGCAAGCTGGCGCGCGACGCGGATTTCCAGGCGATCATGCCCATCCGCGGCAAGATACTCAACTGTCTGAAGGTCGATTACGACCGCATTTTCAAGAGCGACATCATCACCGATCTGCTGCGCGTGCTTGGCTGCGGCGTGGAGGTGAAATCCAAGGCGAACAAGAACCTCGCCACCTTTGATATGGACTCTCTGCGCTGGAACAAGGTCATCATCTGCACGGACGCCGATGTGGACGGCTTTCACATCCGCACCATGCTTCTCACCATGCTCTACCGTCTCACGCCCACACTGATTCAGGCGGGCAAGGTGTTTATCGCGGAATCGCCGCTGTATGAAATCACCACCAAAAACGAGGTGTATTTTGCCTACGACGAGGTGGAAAAGGACCGCTTCATCGAGAAGATAGGCAAGGAGAAGTTCACCATTCAGCGCAGCAAGGGTCTCGGCGAGAACGAGCCCGACATGATGAACTTCACCACCATGAATCCCAAGACCCGCCGCCTGATCAAGGTCATGCCCGACGACGCGGCGCAGACAGCGGAAATATTTGATATTCTCATCGGCAACAATCTGCAGGCGAGAAAAGATTACATTGTCGAGCACGGCAGCGAATATGTGGACCGTCTCGACGTCAGCTAAGGAGGAAACGCGTTGGCACCCAGAAAAAAGAGAACGCCCAAGCCGTCGTCCGCCAAAACGCACGGCGTCATCAACGGCGCGGGAGAGGTGGTGGAGCAGCCGATCATCTCCACCATCCGTGAGAATTTCATGCCCTATGCCATGAGCGTCATCCTTTCGCGCGCGATTCCCGAAATCGACGGCTTCAAGCCGTCTCACCGCAAGCTGCTCTACACCATGTACAAAATGGGGCTGCTCAAGGGCGGCAGAACCAAGTCCGCCAACATTGTGGGCGCCACCATGAAGCTCAACCCCCACGGCGACGCGGCAATCTACGACACCATGGTGCGCCTGTCGCGCGGCTACGAGGCGCTGCTGCACCCCTATGTCGATTCCAAGGGCAACTTCGGCAAGTTCTACAGCCGCGACATGGCGTGGGCAGCCTCCCGTTACACCGAGGCAAGGCTCGCGCCCATCTGCAACGAGCTGTTCCGCGACATCGATAAGGACACCGTCGACTTTGCGGACAACTACGACAATACCATGAAGGAGCCGAGCCTGCTGCCCGCGGTATTTCCGTCGGTGCTTGTCAACACCAACACGGGTATCGCTGTCGGCATGGCGTCCAATATCTGTTCCTTCAACCTGAAGGAGATCTGCGAGACCACCGCCGCCCTGATCCGCGACCCCGGCCACGACATCAAATCGACGCTGCCCGCGCCCGATTTTATCGGCGGCTGTCAGATACTCTATGACGAGAAGGTCATCAATCAGGTGTATGAAACCGGCAGGGGCAGCATCCGTCTCCGCGCGCGCTACACCTACGACAAGAGCCAGAACTGCATCGATATTCTCTCCATCCCCGGCACCACCACGCTCGAGGCGATCATCGAGAAAATCATCGATTTGGCTAAGCAGGGCAAAATCAAGGAGATTGCCGACGTGCGCGACGAAACGGGTCTGGACGGTCTCAAAATCACCATCGATCTCAAGCGCGGCGTCAATCCCGACCAGCTGATGGCAAAGCTTTTCAAGCTTACCACGCTGGAGGACAGCTACGCCTGCAACTTCAACGTGCTCATCGGCGGCTCGCCGAGGGTACTCGGCGTGAAGGCACTGCTGGAGGAGTGGATCGCCTTCCGCGTGGAGTGCGTCAGGCGCCGCACCTTCTTTGACCGCACCAAAAAGGCCGAGCGGCTGCACCTGCTGCAGGGCTTGGCAAAGATATTGCTGGACATCGACAAGGCGATCAGGATCATCCGCGAGACCGAGGAGGAGATCGAGGTCGTTCCCAACCTGATGATCGGCTTCGGCATCGATCAAACGCAGGCGGAATATGTGGCGGAAATCAAGCTGCGCCACCTCAACCGCGAATACATCCTCAAGCGCACGAGGGACATAGAGGAGCTGGAAAAGGAAATCGCCGAGCTGGACGACATCCTCAAAAGCAAGGCGCGTATCAAGACGATCATCGTCAAGGAGCTGAAGACGGTCGCCAAGGAGTACGGCGAGCCGCGCCGCAGCATGATCATCTACGAAGACACCGTGCAGTACAGCGAGGAAGCCGAGCCTGTGCCCGATTATCCCTGCACCCTCTTCTTCACGAGGGAGGGCTATTTCAAAAAAATCACCCCGCAGTCGCTGCGCATGAGCAATGTCCACAATCTCAAGGACGGCGACGAGATCACGCAGGAAATCGAGTTCACCAACAACTGCGACCTGCTGTTCTTCTCCGATAAGGCGCAGGTGTACAAGGCGAAGGCGGGCGATTTTTCCGACACCAAGGCGAGCGTGCTGGGCGACTATGTCGCCGCCAAGCTCGGCATGGACGAGGGCGAGAACGCCGTTTACATGGTTGCCACCAAGGACTACAAGGGCATGATGCTCTTTGCCTTTGAGAACGGCAAGGCGGCAAAGGTGCCGCTGGAGGCCTACGCCACCAAGACCAACCGCAAAAAGCTGACGGGCGCCTATTCCGACAAGTCGCCGCTCGCGGGTGCGCTGTGGATAGACGACGACAGGGAGCTGCTGTTCACCGCCTCTTCGGGCAGAATGCTGCTGGTACACACGGGCGTGCTTGCGCTGAAAACCACCCGCAATACGCAGGGCGTGGCGGTCATGCGGCTTAAAAAGGGTCACCGCGTGTTCTCCGTCAGGGCGTACGAGGAGGGCACCTTCCAAAAGCCGCAGCGCTACCGCACCAAGTCGCTGCCCGCTTTGGGCGCGCTCCCCTCCAATGAGGACAAAACCGACGAGCAGCTCTCTTTGCTTTAAAAAGGGAATGATTAGGGAAATATCCGGGAAATAATCAGGAAATTTTTCAAAAAAACACTTGAAAACTCCGATTTTATGTGGTAATATAAATAAGTTATTAATGCAAGTCAGGCGTGTTCGCAGGAATGCGCAAAATGAAAGGACGATAGTATGAACGCATTATTCATTGTGCTCGGAATTATTCTCGCGATTGTTTCCGTCGCCATCATCGTGGTCATCATTCTTCAGGAGGGTAACCAGCAGGGTATCGGCGTTGTTACCGGTGCGGCTGATTCCTACTTCTCCAAGAATAAAGCCCGTTCCATCGATGCTTTCCTGTCCCGCTGGACAAAGGTGTTCGCTGCGGTTTTCGTAATCTTCGTTATCGCGCTGAATGTGCTTGCCTTCCTGCAGGAAAAGGGCATCATCGGCTGACAATCATAATCCTGTATTCCAAAGCATATAATAGACCGTCGAAGCTCGGCGGTCTATTTTTTCGTTTTGGAGATGTTTCATTATGCCTTGGTGGGGAATTGCGGGGATTTTTGCCGCGGCGTTTTTGCTGTTTGCCGTTGTTCACGCGGTCGCAAAAAATAAACGCCCTTTCAGAAGGGCGCTTTTGTCTATGCTCTCGGGTCTGCTGACGCTCACGGGCGTCAACCTGCTGGCGGGCGTCACCCATGTGGCGATTCCCGTCAGTCTGCTTTCCATCATGACCGCCGCCCTCGGCGGCGTGCCGGGGGTGACGCTCCTGCTGTTTCTGAATCTGATCGTTTAAACCAGCGTGCCGTATACCTCCTCCAGCGCGCCGCCCACATTTTCAATGTCCTTGGTCATCAGACCGAGCATGGTTTTATACACGGTGCGCGGATAGCTGAGGAAGTTCCGCTTGATGACCTCCGCCTGCTGCGCGTCGGGGGCGTAAAGGGTAAAGGACAGCAGCGTTACGTCGCCGCCCGAAACGCGGCAGACCACCTCGTAGCCGTTTTCGGTTTTCCGGATGTCCACAAAGTTCTCTCTGGCGGTTTTGCGTTCGCCGAGCAGACGGAGGGCGCAGTCATAGGACTTCTGCTTCACGGTGTGCGCCAGCGTGGTTTCCAGCTGCTTGGCAATCACCTTGCCGTTCACGGTCAGCGCGTAGGTCTGTTCATCGTCCACCATGCCGCTCGGCTCCAGGTTGCCGTCCCGTATCAGCTCCTCAAAGGCGACCGCTACCTCAAAAAAGTTAGCCAGCTCGTCGGCGCGGATCGCCTCTACCACCAGACTGCGGCTCATGGCGTCCTTCACCGAATCGAACAGATAGCATATCAAAATTTTGATTTCGTTTTTGCTTCTCAGCCCGCCGGGCGCAACGCCCGCGTCAAAGGTATCAAATGCCAATATTTTTCACCTGCCAAATCTGTTTTTCGGGTTCATTATAACATATAATACTCAAAAAGGGTAGAGGGAGCAATAAAAAATCTTGCCTTTATTATTGAAATTTTTGGAAAAATGTGATATAACTATGGAAAGAGGTGATGCTTATGCAGCCGTATGTGATGGCATATATCTGGATCGGGATCGCGGCATTCCTGACGGCGGTGGAGATCGCGACCGTACAGCTTGTTTCTGTGTGGTTTGTACTGGGCGCGCTGTGCGCCGCTCTCACCACCATCTTTACCGACTCGATCGTGATTCAGATAGTCGTATTCGTATCCGTTTCGCTGGTGACGCTGATCGCAACGCGTCCGCTGGTGAAGAAGGCAAAGCAGAAAATCCGCCCCCTGCGCACCAATTCCGACCGCCTGATCGGCGAAACGGGCGTCATGCTCGCGGACCTGAACGATATGCACAGCGTGGGACAGGCCAAGGTGATGGGCAAGGTGTGGAGCGTCAAAACCGACAATCCGCCGCTGCAAGCCGGCGACACCGTCCGGGTGCTCGCTATCGAGGGCGTCAAGCTGATTGTTGAGAAACTGAATTAAGGAGAATCATTATGGCAATTCCCGCAATTATTATCATCAGCGTTATTATCTTATTCGTTCTGATCCTGGTTGTCCGCAACATCAAAATCGTTCCGCAGGCGCACGCCTTTGTGGTGGAGCGTCTGGGCGCCTACTACGCCACCTGGGACACGGGTCTCCATCTCAAGGTGCCGTTTATCGACCGCATTTCGCGCAAGGTATCGCTCAAGGAGCAGGTGGTGGATTTTCCGCCGCAGCCCGTTATCACGCGCGACAACGTCACCATGCAGATCGACACCGTCGTTTACTTTGAAATCACCGACCCCAAGCTCTATACCTACCCTCACGGCTACCACGCTGCGCAACATCATCGGCGATCTCGAGCTGGACAACACCCTTACCTCGCGCGACACCATCAACGACAAAATCCGCTTTATCCTCGACGAGGCAACCGACGCGTGGGGCATCAAGGTGATCCGCGTAGAGCTGAAAAACATTCTGCCGCCGCGTGAAATCCAGGACGCGATGGAGAAGCAGATGAAGGCGGAGCGTGAGCGCCGCGCCAGGATCCTCGACGCCGAGGGTGAAAAGCGCAGCCAGATCCTCGTTGCCGAGGGCTTAAAGGAATCCGCCATCCTCAAGGCGGACGCCGTGAAGGAGCAGAAGATCCGCGAGGCGCAGGGTGAGGCGGAAGCGATTCTCACCGTGCAGAAGGCGAACGCCGACGCGCTGCGTATGCTCAACGAGGCGGCTCCGAACGACAGAGTCATCCAGCTCAAGAGCCTGGAGGCGTTCGGCAAGGCGGCAGACGGCAAGGCGACCAAAATTATCATTCCCTCCGATTTTCAGGCGATGGCGGGCACCGTTACCGCTATCAAGGAAGTCTGGAAGGACGAAAAATAATCGAAATAATCAGGCATCCCCGTCACCAACAGCGTGGCGGGGATTGTGTTTGCGGAGGAAACGGGTCAAATTTTCAGGATAATTCTTTTAGGATATTGAAACCAAAGGCATTTTTCTGTATAATATATGAGTTAAACTATAT
>ONEN01000252.1 GCA_900316815.1 uncultured Eubacteriales bacterium
CGAAATCCGCGGGCGTCAGCGCCAAAAGCTCACCCTCGCGGATACCGCACCAGTACAGGATCTCGAAGGCGTAGTACAGCAAGGGCTTGTCCATCATCGCATCGATGAAACGCAGGAACTCCTCCTTCGTCCAGAACTCCATTTCATCGCTTTCGTTCGCGCCCATGGCTCCGGCTCTTCGTGCCGGGTTCTCATGAAGCCCATAGAAACGGACGGCATGATTAAAAATGGCGCTGAGCTGATTGTTGATGTGTTTCAAATAGGTGGGCGAATACGGCTGTCCGTTTTTGTCCTTTTGCTTCAGCATCTGATTCTGCCAGGTCATCACGTCACGCGGCGTGATCTCCGACAGCTTGCGCTTCTTGAAATAGGGCAGAAGCTTGCTTTTGATCACCGATTCCTTGCTGAGCCAGGTGTTCAAGCGGATCTTCGGCTTGATATCCTGCTCATAAAGCGTCACAAAGCTCTCAAAACTCATGTCCGGGTCCGCCCGCTTCGTCCGCAAAAACTCGCGTTCCCATTCCTGTGCCTCGCGCTTTGTGCCAAAGCCGCGCTTGAGCTTCTGCTGCCGTTCCCCGGTCCAGTCGGTGTAGCGGAATTGCACATACCATGTGCCGTTTTTCTTGTCTTTGAATGCTGCCATGATCAATCCTCCTTCTTTTTCTGGGTAGCATACAAGTGCTCGTGAAAAAACCTTCGGTCGACACGACCGTTGATGACAATGCAGCCGGCCGCCTTGAGCTCTTTGTTCAGTTCCCGGATCAGCTTGTAGGCGTAGGAATTGGAAACGCCCAGCTCTGCGGCGACTTCGTCGACCCTCATAAAAACCTGTTCTGCTATAAAAAACACCTCCTTTCGCTTGGTTTTGTGCCGTTTTCTCCCGATCCGGTTTCCTGACAGGCAACCCTGCGCGGCGCTGTGTCGTCGCCCCCTCATGGAGCGCGCTCCCTCTTTCAAGATCATGGCGGTTTGTTTCCGGTCGGACGGTCATTTGATTGTTTGCTAAACACTTTAGTTTAGCTCACGGTAATTATACTAAACAAATATAGTTAAGTCAAGCAGAAAAACTAAACAAATAAATTTAATTATTCCTTGACAACACTAAACAAATTTGCTAAAATGACCTCGATATCACGAGTAGACAGGAGATTTACGCTATGGCTATCGGAGAAAGAATCCACTTCATTCGCACCCTGCGGGGCATGACGCAGAAATATCTCGGCATGATGGTCGGCTTCTCGGAGAAGACGGCCGATGTCCGTATGGCTCAATACGAGACCGGGGCACGGACGCCCAAAGCGGATCTCACCGCGGAGCTGGCCCGTGTGCTGGACGTCTCTCCCCGAGCTCTTGACGTCCCGGACATTGACAGCTATGACGGTCTGATGCACACGCTGTTCGCGCTGGAGGATCTGTATGGGCTGAAAGCCGGAGAGATTGACGGTGAGCTTTGTCTCCGTCTGGACAAAAGCAAAGGTACGACTTACCTGCAGATGTTCGATATGCTCCGCGCCTGGAAGGAAGAGGCGGAAAAACTGGAGCGCGGCGAGATCAGCAAAGAGGAATACGATCGCTGGCGTTACAGATATCCGGAGTTTGACGCCGGCGGGATCCGGGCAAAGGTCCCGTCCCAGGAGCTTTCCGACGCGCTGATCGAGAGTTTAAAAAACGAATAACTCCCTTCAAACGCAGCAAAAAAAGAGGTCCAAGCCGACTTGCAAAAGTCAGCTTGGACCTCTTTGATTTATGGATAATAGGAGTCGCACGCACCCGCAAACCTATGGATTTGCTCTCAATAACTTGCGGGTTCTCGTGCTATCATTTTGCTATCATTCGGAAAAACGAAAATCAAAAAGTCTGTGTTTTCAAGGCTTTCCGGCCTCGCGGAAACACTTTCTGATTATTCGTATTCGATCGTGGCGCAGGGCTTGGGCGTGAAGTCGTAGAGCACGCGGTTGACGCCCTTGACCTCGCTCGTGATGCGGCCGACCAGCTTCTGCATCAGCGCGAAGGGGAGCTCCTCGACCGTGGCGCTCATCGCGTCGGTGGTGTTGATCGCGCGGATGATGACCGGCCACTCGAAGGTGCGT
>ONEN01000156.1 GCA_900316815.1 uncultured Eubacteriales bacterium
CGCCGACGGCGCTCTCCACCAGCACGGAGGGAAGCATCTGCTCCCTGCCAAACGCCAGGCACATCATCGCGTTTGACAGCACAAACGCCGGCGCGCAGGCAAACCTGCCTAAAACCGCGAACATGCCCGCCATCAGACCGCCGAAGGCAAAGCCGCCGCAGAGATAACCCGTGCCCGTGTCGGCAAGGCTGAACACCGCTCCCGTACACACGCCCGCCACTGCGCCTCCGCCGACGCCGCCGTACCGCGCGCAGAGCAGCACCGCCGTCACCGCGATGATCCGCCCTATTGAAACGCCCTCCACCGTCACGCGCCCCAGCGAGAGCATCAGCACGCAGCCCGTGAGCACCATGCAGGCACATTCCTGCCGCGTGAAGGCGGACAATCCCCGCCGTGCGCCGCTCAGCCGCACCGTCGTCGCCATAAAATACGCCGCCGCGCCCGCGAGAAGCGCTTCCACCGCGCAGTCGGTCAGCGATTCCAGCTTGCCGGCGCCGCCTGCCAACAGAGCGATTCCCGTGGAAAACACCGTACCAAAGGCGAGCAGCGGCGCAAACAGCCTGCTGCGGCTGATGAACGCCATTTCGCTGAACAGCCAGCGCAGCGCGCCGATGGCGATGGTCACCGCGATGTACCGAAAGCAGTCCTGCGGGTCGCGCACCGCGTAGCCGAGAGCCGTTCCCGCCATGGCGGCGGCGAGGTTCCGCTTTGGCACCGCCGCCGCGTAGGACGCGCCGAAGGGAGCCAGATTGCCCAGCACCGCTCCGTGCGCCACCAAAAAGCCCAGCCCTCCGTAGACGATATGGAGCACCGCCGATTTAATCCCGTTGTTCCGCTCTGCCCGCCGCTCGCGGGCTGTTTGTACGCTTGCCATATTGAAACATCCTTTTGATTTGATACCCCTATTATAAAGTATCGCCCCCAATCGTTTTGTCACTCCGTGGCGGCGGCATTTTATATTCTTTTGTAGAAAATACTTTACAAAGCCTTGTAAACCGCTTGCAATTGAATTATAATGGTGGTATCAACCTGAAAGGAATGTTTTGATGATTATCATGTCGGTTGACTTGGGAAAAGCCAGAACAGGGCTTGCCCTCTGCGATAAAACCGAATTTTTGGCGTCGCCCTACAAGGTGATATTTGAAAAATCCCCCAACAAGCTGCCCGAAAAGGTCGCCGAGGCGGCAAAAGAAGCGAAAGCGGAGCTGCTGGTGGTGGGACTGCCGAAAAACATGGACGGCACCGAAGGAGAGAGCGCCCGAAACGCCCGCGCCTTTGCGGAAACGCTGCGCGCCCTGACGGGGCTGGAGACCGTGATGCAGGACGAGCGCGGCACCACCGTGACGGCGCACGGCTATCTGAACGAAACCAACACCCGCGGCAAAAAGCGGAAAAACGTTGTGGACGCGGTTGCCGCCACGATCATTTTACAGGACTATCTGGACAAGCGGAAAAACAGCTGACAAAAGCAGCCGTTTCCTTCATCGGAAGCGGCTGCTCTGTTATATTAAAAGGTAGTGATGAACGAGGGTCCGGTGATTTCACCCGTTACATTCAGGTTTCCGTCCACGGTGAAGCGGATCGGCACGTTGTCCCATCTGCCGTCGTCGCGCTTTGCCTTGAGGATCGCGTTGGTCTCGCCCTGCTCAACGCCTGTTGCAATGAACCGGCAGGTTCTGCTGCAGTAGTCAAATTGACAGGTAATGGAAGCGTTCAGGCTGTCGGCGGAGTAGTTCCAGTTGCAGCCGTACAACGTGTGGGTACACGCCCTGCCGTTCCTCTGCGCGGCTATGGCGGTGTTCTCCTCAACAGACGCCGCAGAGGCGCTGACGGTGGAGACGGCGGCTGCGGCGGAAAGTGCGCAAACGGCTGCAAGTACGGTTCCCATGATTCTTGTTCTCATTGTCTTTCTCATTTTTGATTACCCCTTTATGTGATAGTTTTGATTTTTTGTTCAGCGGTTTTGTTCCCTTGACTGTGGCTACAGTATAGCAAACCGACTGTGACAAAACAGGGACAAAAATCACGGGTTTTTCAATTTTTTTAAAATTTTTTAAAAAATCGGCTCAAGCCCGCCGCGGGCCTGAGCCGATTCTGTTCATTCAGTCATTGCGGAAGCTATCCGTTACTGCTCTGCGATGTAGTCTTCCTGTATAACTCTTCCTTCCGCGTCAGTGATCCTGCCGTCTGCGTCAAAGGTATAGACGCCGGGCTGGAGCAGATTGTTGGCGCGGGTGCCGAAGATCTGCTTGGTGCCGTTCTTAAAGATAACACCCTTGGAATCCGCATAGTAATAGTAGCCGTCGATATACACAACACCTGCATAGGTAGCAACGCCGTTCACATAGTAAATGCCGTTGTCAATGCCGTTTCTGTCGTTGATGATGATTTTGCCGTTCGCGTCAAAGAGATACTTGCCTCTCGGAATCAGATCGTTGGTGTAATCCGCGCCTACGAAATACTCGCGGTCCTTTATGATGACGCCCTTGGAGCCGGCAAAGTAGTAGTCGTTGCCGATCTTGAGAACGCCCTTGCGAACAGGCTCGTTATCCTCGTAGTAAACGCCGTTCACAATGCCGTTCTTAATGAGCTTGCCCTCTGCGTCAAAGGTGTACTCGCCTCTGGGCAGCAGACCGTTGGAATGGCTGTTGTAAAGGGTCATGGTGCCGTCGGTAAAGAGAATACCCTTGGAGCCTGCATAGTAATACTCGCTTCCGATCAGAATCAGACCGGCGTAGGTGGGAACGTCGTCAACATGGCCGTTCGCGTGGCTGTTATAAACGGTGTAGTCCTGATCGATTACCAGATAGCCGCCCTTCTGCGCATAGTAGAAGTACTCGTCAATCTGAATCAGACCGGCGTAGGTGGGTACGCCCTCTACAAAGTAGCGGTCGCCATAAATACCGTCGCAAACGCCCTCGCACTCGTTATTCTCGTTGAAGAGATAGAATACGCCGTCAATCTCGACCGCGCCGGTGTATTGCTGCGCATAGCCGTCGATGTAATACTTGTTGTTGACAAAGCCTTCGGCGGGTTTGCCGTCGATGTAAAGCCTGTCATCCTCAGGGGTGCCGGTTGCGGCAAGATAGATAACGCCGCAGTGCCAGTCAGCGCCGCCCTGTCCGTCGGGACGGAAGTAGATGGTGTAGGTGCCGTCAGCCGCTACAACATAGTTGTTGTTCATGCCGTCGGGATACCATGCGCCGTCTGTGCCCTGTACCTTCAGCTCAGCGTCCTTTTCCAGCGCAACATTGGCGAGAGCATATTCGCCCTCTGCTTCGGGATTGGCGGTGAGCTTGTAGTTTTCGGCCACAGTCCAGTTATTCATGGTACCGACTACATAGTAGGCAACAGGAGCGGGCTCTGTGGTGGGTTCTTCGGTAGCGGGTTCACCGGTAGCGGGCTCCTCGGTGGCGGGTTCAACCGACGCTACATAGAAGTAACCGTTGTGCCAGCCGGCGCCGCCCTGTCCGTCGGGACGGAAGTAGACGGTGTAGGTGCCGTCAGCCGCTGCAACATAGTTGTTGTTCATGCCGTCGGGATACCAGGTGCCGTCCGCACCCTTCACCTTGAACTGTGCGCCTGCTGTCAGCGCAACATTTTCGAGCACATACTCGCCCTCGGCAGCCTCGTTGGCAACGAACTTGTAATCATCGCTAATCGACCATTCGTTCACGGAGCCTACCAGGTAGTAAGCTTCCTCAACGGGCTCGGCAGTGGTGGGTTCATCGGGGGTAGAGGGATCGCCGGTCTCGGTGATGGTCACCGTAAAGGTAGCGCCCTGTTTTGTGTCGGGATCATAATTGCGAAGGTCAAGCTGCAGCTTAACCGTAGATGCTTTTGCAACATTAAAGGTGATGTTGCTGCCGTTGTTGACCGCGTTGGTCACCGTGCCGCTCTGCCGGAAGGTTCCGCCAAAGCTGGTGAACCATGTGCCGTCCAGTGTGAACTTGAACTGACGGGAATTGCCTGCGGGAACGCCGTCAAAGGAGATTTCCCAAACATCGTCCGCAACCTCGGTCAGCTTATTGGCTGCCGCGCCCGGATCCCAAACAACGCCGTTCAGCCATGCGCCGTCGCCGTTGCCTGCCGCGTACACTTCGTCATAGGTAAATTCTGTTTTCTCGCCGACGATGTCACCGCTTACGCTCACGCCGTTGTCAGCGGGATTATAGGTAACGGTAAAGGTGCCTGCGCCCGACAGAGCGAAGGCAACGTTAGCGCCGTCCTCTGTGCCGTACCAGGAGGTGCCGTTCTTTACAACCTTGAGCTGTACCTCGCTGTACGCCTTGTCAACCGTATAGGTCTTGGCATAAACGGCCTCTGTCAGCGTCATTGCGTTGGCAACTGCCGTGCCGTCCCACTCTACGCCGAAAATGGCAGCGGGCGCGCCTGCTACGATGTACACATCGCCCGCAGGAGCCTCGGTGGCAGGTTCTTCCGTCGCGGGCGCTTCGGTAGCAGGCGCTTCCGTTACAGGCGCTTCCGTTACGGGTGCTTCGGTAACAGGCTCGGTAGTGGGATCATAGTCGCTCCAGCTGCCCGTCGCGTTGTCCCATTCGCCTGCGTTCAGGGTGTAAAGTCTGCCTGCCTCAAAACCGACCTCTGCGGATACATTCCAGGGCGTGTCAAAGCCGGTGGTCTCGGGGTTCAGTCTGGCAAATTTACAGCTTACCCAATGATTACCGTCGGGAATCTCGGCGGTGTAAACACCATTGCCGGCCGCCGTGAGGGCAAACCACTCGGTGGAATTGTATTTCCAGCCTGCCACCCAGATGGCAAAACGGGCGTCGTCCTGTTCCCAGTTAGCGCTTGGTCTGAAGTAAACGCTCACCGCGGGAGACGCAGTGACGGGCTCTTCCATTGCGGGTTCTTCCGTAGTGGGAACCTCGATTTCCTGCCATTCGCCGTTGTTCCAGTCGGTGATGACATAAACGGCGTTTGCGCCGTCCGCAACCAACAGGTCGGGCGACTGGTTCCATTTGTTTGCCCACGCGTTTTCGGTGGATGCGCCGTTCATACGGCAGAAAATAACATTGGCATAGTCTGCGGGCGCCTCTACGGTGTAGGTGCCGTCAGCCTGTGCTGTCATATCCGCCCACACTTCGGGTGAGCCTGTCTCAAAGAAGTACGCCGCAAAGCGTGCTCCCGAGCCCAGCCAGTTTTCGCTTGGCCGGAGTGCAAGGGTGGTGGTTGCAGCGACGGGCTCAGCGGCGCCGACGCTGACTGCCGCGATGGTCACCATGGAGAATACCAGGCAAACCGCCAGCAGTACTGAGAGTAGTTTTTCATGTTTTTCCTCCTTTAATAATAAAATTATTACCGTTATTGCCTTGGTAACATTTTATTATATCATACCACACCCGTTAGAAGAACACAACAGTTTTTTTGCTTGTTATGGAATAAATTTTCGGATTATTACTAAACTATTTGCCCAAAAGCACTCCAATTATTCTTTTCTGCCCGCTGTTACTCCAAAGCAGAAATATAGTATCACCCAAGACGCCAGTCAACGGGCGCCTCTCCGTGCGCGGTCAGCCAATCGTTGACCCTGCCGAACGGACGGCTGCCGATGAAGGCGGGATACTGCTGCGTGGCGCGGTTGGCGGAGAGCGGCGAGGGGTGGGTGGAGCAGATAACCAAATGGTGCTCAGGCAGGCTTTCCGCGCTCCTGAGCAGCACCTCGTGCGCCTGCCTGCCCCAGCAGAGATACACAACGGGGCGCTCCGAGCGGCTCACGACCCGCAAGACACCATTGGTAAAGCGCTCCCAGCCGAGGCGCTTGTGCGCGTTCGCGCGGTGCGCCTCCACGGTGAGCACCGTGTTAAGCAGCAGCACGCCCTGCCGCGTCCACGCGGTCAGGTCGCCGGCGGCGGGGATATGACAGCCGAGGTCGCTGTGCATCTCCTTAAAAATATTGCGCAGCGAGGGGGGGATCCGCACGCCTGCGGGCACGGAAAAGCTGAGTCCCATCGCCTGCCCCGGCTCGTGATACGGGTCCTGCCCGATGATGACAACGCGCACGTCTGAGGGCGCCACGCTGCGCAGCGCGTTGAGAATGTCCTCCTGCACGGGATAAATGCTTTTGCCGCTGTCGCGCATTGTCTGTACCTTGTCAAGCAATTCTTCGCACAGCGAAAACGCGGGGTCTCCCAAGAGGGAAAACCACGCGTCGAGATTAGGGTGTGTCATGCGCGTCACTCCTTTCCTGAAAGCCGCCGATATGCCAGCGGTAGCCGCAATAGGGTCTGTTCTTCTCGGCGGCGTTGATGATACGGCTGCACACCTTTGATTTTGTCTTGTCGGTCACCACGTCGTTGCTGTTCATCTGCTCCGCCATCACCCACTCGGCGGCCTTGCCGAAGGAGGCAAACGTCAGCGCCGCGCTGCCTGCCGTCGCGGTAATGCGCTTCTTGTTTTTCGGCAGATCCGCGCCCTGTTGATACTCGGGGAAGGGCGATTCCGCCGCCAACGGCTCGCGCTGCGCGCAGTCATAGATCTCCTTGAGCAGCAGCGCGTCGGCAAGGGAATTATGCGTCTGCTCCACGGGTCCGCCGCGGTAATAGGCGGCCACCTTTTTGAGCGCGATGCTGTGCTTGAGCGAAAACCGCTTCTTGACCTCCGCGGCATAATCGCAAAGCGAACTGTGAATGACGCTCAAACCGAGCTGCGCGCGGAAATCGGTGAGATGCGGCAGGGTGCGCTCCAGAAAATACGCGT
>ONEN01000164.1 GCA_900316815.1 uncultured Eubacteriales bacterium
GCCCTGGAGCACCTCGCCGTAGATAAATTTGTTATCGTAGTCTTTGGTTTCGGTTTTCACCTTTTCCCAGAAGTCGTTCTTAAAGCCGTCGTCCTCCTTGGGGTCGTCCGGCAGACCGATATGCTTCGCGGTATCATAGCGGAAGCCGTCCGCGCCGCAGTCGATGCAATCGTTGATAAATTTGAAGAAGTAGGTCTGGAACGAAGGGCGCTCGGTGTTGATGTCGGGCAAGCCGCCCATTTTTGCCGTGGTACACTGCAAACGGTCGCCATAGTTCGTTATATCCTTGCTGTTATTTTTGTGGAAGAGGGTGTCAAAGCTGCCGCCGCCTGCCTCTACTAAATCCTTGGAGACCTTGTCGAGCTGCGGTGTGGTATGGTTGGCTATGACGTCCACAATTACCCGCACATTGTATTTGTGCGCTTCGTCACACATCGCTTTGAATTCATCGCGCGTGCCAAGCTGGTAATTGCCTATTTTAAAATCGGTTGGCTGATAGTGGTAATACCACTTGCCGTCGCCGTACAGCTCCATTCCGCCGTCCTCTCCCTCTAAGCAGGCGTTGACAGGAGAGGTCTGCACCGCGGTAAAGCCTGCCGCCGCAATATCGGGCATACTCTCGCGAATGGTGTTGAAATCCCAGCTGAATGCCTGCAAGATAGCGCCGCCGGCAATTTCCGCCGCCACCGTGCCCGACTTGGCGTCGGTCTTGCTGCCGCTGTCTGCTTTGGAAGTATCATCCGCCTTGCTCTCGGTTTTGCTGTCGGCAGTATCCGACGCAGCCGAGCTGCCGGTTTTCTGTTCCTCGCCGCAGCCGCTGAACGCAACAGCCGTACCTGTGAGCATCAACGCTGCCAATAAGGATGCTATTATTCTTTTATGCAAATAAATCACCGTCTTTCTGTTATAATGAATAATTCAAAGAATATTATAACATAAAAACGGTGATATGAAAATAGTTTTTTGTAAATTTTTGACGGTAATATTTAATTATTCCGCACTCGTTGTGACCGTATCTGCCGTCGCAACACTTGCCCCCGCTCTTCCTGTCGGCGGAAAGGCACTTCTGTCCCATTGAAAGAACTGAGAATAATCGTCCACAAAGAACTGCTCGTCGGCAGTACGTATCGTAAACTTCTGCGCGTCCACATGCAGCCATCCCTCATCCGTCTTACTGATGCACCAGGAGTGCTCGCTTACTCCGTCGTAAGAGCTGATTCCATTGACGCGGCAGGTCTCATAGCCGCAGCGATTGTAAAGGGCGCATAACATGGCGGCATGGTGATAGCACGAGCCTCTGCCGAGCCTGAAATATTCCACGCAAAGGTTTTCCGTCGTATCATCCCCTTCAGTGCCGTAAGGAATGCTGTAGACGAAATCAAATATGGCGCGCTTGTCCGTGCCCGTTTCAAACAGCAGATCATCTTCCATGACGGGAAGAGTTTCCAAGTTAAATTCCGTATAATTGGTGACGTCTCCAAACGCCTTGTTATACATCCATCCATAGAAATCATTATACTTGACCTTGAGCCACCTGCCGTCGTCGCTCGCGCCGTACTGCTTCACCTTGCTCCCCGCCGGAACCATGTCCAAAACAGGATAACGCCAGCCCGCCTCGCTGCGGATGGTAGCGGAAACAACGGTGGTCTGTTCCGTGAAGCCGCTGTTGTTGCGCACGGTAACGGTCACATCGGCGCTCTTTCCGTTGAAGGTCTTACCCGTCACGGTAGCGGTTCCCTCGGCCACAGCAGTCAGCTCACCGCTTTCAGAAACAGAAACAATTCCGCTGTCACTTGTGCTGTAGACTGCCGCCAGGAATCCCTCGTCGTCCGCAGCAGAACACAGCGTCAGGGGTGCTTTCTCTCCTACCTGCATTGTGTGACGCTCTTGTTGTCAAAGCGCACCTGCTCCGGCGCATTTTTCACCGTTACATAGCAGTTGGCGGTTAGCCCGTTGGGAGACGTTACCGTTACGATCGTCCACCCCGCCGCAGCAGCGGTCAATTCCCCTGTTTCGGCGTTAACATTCAACACATTCGGTCTGTCGCACACGTAAAGCGCACCCGAAGCAGGTCTTGCCCGTCATACTGCGCCTGCAGGGCAACGCTCTCTCCTACTCCCAATGTCAGCATAGGCGTGCCAACGCTGACAGATACAGGAGGAGTTTCCGTCTCATATTTTTGGAGTGTTGTTTCTGCAACTGCAGAAGATGTAGTCGCTGCAATGTTCTCCTCTTCTTGCCTGCCGCAAGATACGATTGAAATCGAAACAATGGCCGAAATCAGTATGATAGCCAGCGAAACCGTCACTGTCAATATTCGATTCAACAGTCTCTCCTCTTTTCCCTACCCTTTACGCGCTTATGCGCCGAATACCAGTCCGACGATCATCTCAAACAGTTGCTCAATACGCGCCTGTTCTCCATTCAGATACAAGTAGCCAAACAGACACTCCAAGCCCGTAGCGCTGTGGTACTCCGCGACAGTTCCGTTTTTTGCGACGGATTTCGGCGCTGCGTTGCGTCCGCGCTTATACACCGAAAGCTCTTTTTCGGTCAGGCTCGGCATCAGCCTGGCAGCAAACTGCGCCTGGCTCCTGCAGTTGACCATTGACACCTTACTGTTATTCAGCTCTCCAACGGGACGGTTCGCCTGCCGCACCAGATAAGAACGCACAAGCAAATCATACACACCGTCGCCCACAAAAGCGAGCGTCAGCGGCGAATATTCATCGGTTTTATTATGCATGGTTCCCACTACTCCATAAAATCGAATTCGATATCGTAGATTGACACGGTGTCGCCATCGTTAACGCCCTTTTGACGCAGGACTTCGATAACGCCGCCGTTGACAAGCACCTTCTGAAAATAGTTGAGGCTTTCGTAATCATCAAAATTGATACCGCGCATTACCTGCAGCAGCCAGTCGCCTTCAACCACATAAACGCCGTTGACATTTCTGACCGTGACACTGTGATCTTCAAAGTCCTCGACTGTCAAAACAGGGGCAGGCTCAGGCTCAAAACGCGCAATCGGCGGGAGCTTGGAAAGCATTTCCTGAATTTTTTTCAGGAGCGGGTCAACGTCGTAGCGGATAGCCGCCATAATCGGGAAAAAGTCATAGCCCTGCGCGTTCACATATTGCTTGAAATCCTCAATCTGTTCGTCAGTTGCCATGTCGCACTTATTGCCCGCAACAACCATCGGCCGCTCGGCAAGTGCGGGATTGAACTTGGCAAGCTCCGCGTTGATGGTTTCAAAATCCTCCTTGGGATCGCGTCCCTCGCTGCCCGACACATCGACGATGTGTACCAGCATACGGCAGCGTTCCACATGGCGCAAAAACTGGTGACCGAGACCCGTGCCCTGCCAAGCGCCCTCTATCAGACCGGGGATATCCGCCATCACAAAGCTGCTGCCCTCTCCCATCGAGACCACGCCCAGCACCGGCGTAATGGTGGTAAAGTGATAGTTAGCGATTTCGGGCTTCGCCTGCGACACGACGGAAACAAGGGTACTTTTGCCGACATTCGGAAAACCGACAAGCCCCACATCCGCGAGCAGCTTGAGCTCGAGCACCACGTCGTACTCCTCCCCGGGAAGTCCGGGCTTTGCAAAGCGCGGCACCTGGCGGACGGGCGTTGCAAAATGAGGATTGCCCCAGCCGCCCTTGCCGCCTTTTGCCACTACATGCGGCTCCTTATCGGAAATATCGGCAAGGATTCTGCCGGTGCGTTCCTCCTTGATGACAGTGCCGAAGGGCACGCGGATCACAAGATTCTCGGCATTTTTGCCGTTGCACCTGCCTCCTCTGCCGTTTTCGCCGCGCTGCGCGGTGTATTTTCTCTTGTAACGGAAATCCGCAAGAGTAGAGAGGTTGGTAT
>ONEN01000055.1 GCA_900316815.1 uncultured Eubacteriales bacterium
TAATTCTTTTTTCTATTTTTTGCAATTGGGGAGGTACTGATGAAAAACGCAAGACAAACGGCCATATTGAGCATCATTGAACGGGAGAACATTGAAACCCAGGAGGAGCTGGCTTCCAAGCTGCGCGAAATGGGGATCGTAGTGACCCAGGCCACTGTTAGTCGCGATATCAAGGAGCTGCGGCTGCTGAAGGTTCTATCTCCCAACGGTTCATACAAATATGCCACGGCGGACAAAGCCGAACACGGCGTATCCGAACGTTTGGTGCGAATGTTCATCGATTCTGTATTATCGATCAGCTGCGCTGAAAACCTGGTGGTCATCCGCACGCTGCCCGGCAGCGCCAACGCGGCCGGAGAAGCCATCGACAGCATGCGCTGGCCCGAGATTCTTGGCACCATTTCCGGCGATAATACGATTTTTGTAGCTGTCCGCAGCGCAGGAGAGGCACCTGTTGTTGTTGAGAAATTCCAGGAGATTCTCAAACGCTGATCAAGCGGAGGAAATAAACAGTGCTTCAGCAACTGCTGATCAAAAATATCGCATTGATTGATCAGATCGAAATCACCTTTGGCAGAGGTCTGCACGTTTTGACGGGTGAAACAGGCGCCGGCAAATCCATCGTGGTGGATGCCGTAAACCTGATCCTTGGCGGACGGGCAGACCGGGAGCTGATTCGCACCGGATGCGAAAAGGCTTATGCCGAAGGTCTTTTTGAGTTATCCGATTGCGCTCACGCAAGGGCCTGGCTGGACGCTCATGCCATCCGCATGGAAAAGCAGCCCGCTGGCGTCATACGTCGCCTCACCGCTGACGCGCATCTGAAAGCACACACCGACCGTTTTCGCCGTGTCAGCGATCACCGCGCCCGTCCTTGGATTGAAGATCATAACTTGAAGGTCATAGTCGTCATTTGATTTGTCTTTTTCAAAAACCAGATCGAAATACTCGATAAAAACGCGGTCGACCGCCTTAAAGCTGCCGTTGCCGACGCTCATAAGCTGCTTGGCGTAAGCCAGCTTTGAGTTCTCTCTGTTTTTGATATTCGCTTTTTCGTTGTTCAGGCGCACCGCGCAGAACACCGCCGAAACACTCAGCCAAACCGCAGTGATTATCAGGATAACGCGCAGAAGCAGCCTGCGCCTTTGCCGTTTTAACCGTTCTTCCATCAGCAATCCTCTATTTTATAACCGCGTCGGATCACGGTCTTTATCATCTTTCCGTCGGAGCCGAGCGCCTTGCGCAGATTGCGCATATGGGTGTCGAGCACGCGTTCGTCGACGCCGCTGTTGTAGCCCCACACCATGTCCATCAGCTTTTCTCTGCTGATAACGCCGCCCTTGTTTTCCATCAGCACCTTCAGAATAGCGTATTCGCGGGCGGTCAGCTTGACACTGCCCGCGCTGCCGACCACAGCGCCGTTGTTCGGGTTAAGAGAAAGGCCTCCCGTTGAAAACACGTGCGAACGCACCAAGCCCTTGGAGCGCTTTATCAGAGCGTTGACCTTTTCATAGAGAACAGGCAGAGGGAACGGCTTTACGACATAGTCGTCGCAGCCGAGCGCGTAGCCGTTGAGCATGTCGCTCTCATTTGCGCGCGCGGTGAGAAAAACGATGGAGACATCGCTTTCGCGGCGTATCTCCCTGCATATCTCAAAGCCGTCCAGCTCCGGCAGCATGATATCGAGCAGCAGGCAGTCGTAGTGATTCTCATACGCCTTTTCAAGCCCGGTCTGCCCGTTATCGGCGATATCCACCTCAAACGCACCCTTCTCTTTCATGTGAAAATAATTGGCGACCAGCTCCTGAATATCACTGTCGTCCTCAACCATTAAAATCCGATACATCAGCCACACCTCACCGCTGCCGGGAAACTTGATAATACTATTATAAAAGACTTTTTTGCGTTTTGCAACAGCTTTGACCGATCTTTGAAAAAAGCGGACTGCCGAAGCAGTCCGCTTTTTGCTGTGATTTTAAGATCAGAAAGAGGTGATATACTCCGCGGCAAAGCGCTGGATCTCGGTGACATCCTTGATATTCACCTTTCCGTCCTTGGTGACGTCCGCTCTCTTGAGCTGTTCGGGCGTGAGCGTCTCAAACTCAGCCAGATACCGTTGCAGCAGCGTTGCGTCGTCTATGCTGATGCTGTTACTGCTGTCCTTGTTGACATCGCCGATGCGCGTTTTCTCGGAGTATGGCTCCGAGGCCGAAGCAGCCGTGCAGGTCATAAGCATGGCAATAACCGTTAAGAGGGCGCTAATTTGTTTTTTCATATCATCCACATGTCACTGCGGCAGTGGCAGAGCAGCGTTTATTGACGGAAGCCGCAAAATTTTCCGCCTACTGCTCAAATAAATGCCAACAGAAGCCGTTTTCGGCAGTCCTGCCGGACAGCTTTAATCATATCACAATCCTTCCCGTTATTCAATCCCTCAGCCGGGTGCAACGGTACTCGGTTTTAATAAAATGTATTGTACTTTTACCCAACATATAGTATAATTAGTATAATCAAGATAAAATATCACAAAGGAGTGATGGTATGCTGAAAACACTGGCAGCACACATCAAGGGCTACATCAAAGAGTCCATAGCGACGCCCCTGTTTATGATACTGGAAGTCATTATGGAAATGCTGATTCCGCTGTTGATGAAGGCGATGATCGACAACGGCATCGACAATCCCGCGGGCCCCGACCTCGGTTATATCGCCATGACGGGAGGACTCATGCTCCTGTGCGCGGCGCTGGCGCTGCTGGGCGGCGCAATGGGCGGCGTGTTCGGCGCAAAGGCGTCGGCGGGCTTTGCCCGCAACCTGCGTGCGGCGATGTTTGAACGGATACAGACCTTTTCCTTCGCCAACATCGACAAGTTCTCCACCGCGGGTCTGGTTACGCGCATGACCACCGACGTCACCAATTTACAAAACGCCTATCAGATGATCCTGCGCATCTGCTTCCGCGCACCTGTCAGCCTGATCGTCGCCATGACCATCACCATGATGATCAACGCCAAGCTTGCCAGCGTTTACCTCATTGCCGTGGCGTTTCTGTCGCTGGTGCTGTTCTTCCTCATCCGCGCCACGCACAAGACCTTTAAGCAGGTGTTTGAAAAGTACGACGACCTCAACGCCGGCGTGCAGGAGAACGTCAACTCCATCCGCGTGGTCAAGGCATTCGTGCGCGAGCACCATGAGATCACCAAGTTCGAGCGCGCCACCCTCAACCTCTATACGCTCTTTGTCAAGGCGGAAAAAATGATGGTTATCGTCAGTCCGCTGATGATGGTGACCGTCTACGGCTGCATTATCGTCATCAGCTGGTTCAGCGCGAACATGATCGTCGGCGGCGAGCTGAGCAAGGGCGACATGACGAGTATGCTCACCTACTGCATGAATATCCTGATGAACCTCATGATGATCGCCTTCATCTTCATCATGCTGACCATGAGCTTTGCCAGCGGCGAGCGCATTGCGCAGGTGCTCAACGAGGAAGCCACCATCCGCAACCCCGAGAACCCCGACTTTGACGTGCCCGACGGCAGCATCGACTTCGAGGACGTTTCGTTCAGCTACTCCGAAAAGAGCGAGCGCCCCGTGCTCAGTCATATCGACCTGCACATCCGCGCGGGAGAAACCATCGGCATTGTGGGCGGCACGGGCAGCTCCAAAACAAGCCTTGTCAACCTCATCGGCAGGCTCTACGACGTGAGCGAGGGCGTTGTCAAAGTGGGCGGCAAGGATGTGCGCAGCTATGATCTGGAGGTGCTGCGCGACAAGGTCGCCGTCGTGCTGCAAAAGAACGTGCTCTTTACGGGCACCATTCTCGACAACCTCCGCTGGGGCAACGAGAACGCCACCGAGGAGGAATGTGTGCGCGCCTGCAAGCTGGCGTGCGCGGATGATTTTATCCGCGACTTCCCCGAGGGCTACCACACGCGCATTGAGCAGGGCGGCGCCAATGTTTCGGGCGGTCAGAAGCAGCGCCTCTGTATTGCCCGCGCGCTGCTGAAAAAGCCCCTGATCCTGATTCTCGACGACTCCACCAGCGCGGTAGACACCGCCACCGACGCCAAAATACGCCGCGCCTTCGCCGAGGAAATCCCCGACACCACCAAGCTGATCATCTCGCAGCGCATTTCGAGCGTAGAGGGCGCCGACCGCATCGCGGTCATGGAAAACGGCGCCGTCATCGACATCGGCTCTCACGACGAGCTGATGAAGAGCTGCAAGATTTACGCCGAAACCTACCTCGCGCAGACTGTCGGCAACGGCGACTTTGACAAGAAAGGAGAGAAATAAGTATGGCAGGTCCCGCTCCCGGTCACAGACGCATGACACAGCCGCGCGCCAAAATGGACGACCCCAAAAAGACGGCGAAAACCTTTAAGCGGCTCCTCGCGCTGATTTTAAAGCGCTATAAGGTACACATGATTTTCGTCCTGCTCTGCATTTTCGTCAGCGTGCTGGCAAGCGTACAGGGCACGCTGTTCATCCGCACCCTGTTCGACGACTACATCTCTCCCCTGGTGGCGCAGGCACAGGCAGGCAGGCAAGCGGACTTTACGCCCCTGCTGTTCGCCATTCTGCGCGTCGCGGTCTTTTATCTGCTGGGCGGCGCAGCCGCCTACGCCCAGTCGCGCATTATGATTTATGTAACGCAGGGCACCATGCGCGATCTGCGCAACGATATTTTCCGCCACATGGAAAGCCTGCCCATCAAGTACTTTGACACCCACGCGCACGGCGACATCATGAGCGTCTACACCAACGACGTCGACACCCTGCGCCAGATGATCAGCCAGAGTATGACGCAGGTATTCAACAGCGCCATCACCATTGCGGCGTCGCTCGCCAGCATGTTCGCCCTCAGCGTTCCCCTCACCGTTGTTACCCTCGGCATGGTCGCCGTTATGCTCTTTGTATCCAAGACGCTCGCGGGCAAGAGCGGCAAATACTTCGTCGCCCAGCAGACCGACCTCGGCAAAACGAACGGCTATGTGGAGGAGATGATGAAGGGGCAGAAGGTGGTAAAGGTATTTAACCACGAGAAAAAGAGCGTGGAGGAATTCAACGCCCTGAACGATCAGCTCTTCCACAGCTCCTACAACGCCAACATGTTCGCCAATATCATCATGCCCGTCAACGGACAGCTCGGCAACGTCAGCTATGTGCTCTGCGCTATTGCGGGCGGCGCGCTCGCCGTCACCTGCGGCAGCATTCCGATTCTGGGGCTTTCGCTGGGCACGCTGATGAGCTTCCTCACCTTCAACAAGAATTTCACCCAGCCCATCAGCCAGGTCAGCCAGCAGTTCAACAGCATTGTCATGGCGCTTGCGGGCGCGGAGCGTATTTTTGCCCTGCTCGACGAAAAGAGCGAGGAGGACAACGGCTATGTGACCCTCGTCAACGCCGAGTATCGGAACGGTAAGCTCTGCGAAACGGACAAACGCACGGGCTTGTGGGCGTGGAAGCACACTCATCAGGCGACGGGCGAGGTGGAATACAAGCCCCTGCGCGGCGACCTTGTGATGGACGACGTGGACTTCGGCTACACCGACGACAAAATCGTCCTCCACCACATCGACATCTACGCCAAGCCCGGTCAGAAAATCGCCTTTGTCGGCTCCACGGGCGCGGGCAAGACGACCATCACCAACCTGATCAACCGCTTCTACGACATTCAGGACGGCAAAATCCGCTACGACGGCATCAACATCAATAAAATCAAAAAGGCAGACCTCCGCCGCTCTCTGGGCGTCGTGCTGCAGGAAACCAACCTCTTCTCCGACACCATCATGGAGAACATCCGCTACGGCAGGCTCGACGCGACCGACGAAGAAGTGATCGAGGCGGCAAAGCTTGCGAACGCGGACAGCTTTATCCGCCAGCTTCCCGACGGCTACAACACGGTCATCAAGGCGGACGGCGGCAGCCTGAGTCAGGGACAGCGCCAGATGCTCGCCATAGCCAGAGCGGCGGTAGCCGACCCGCCCGCGCTGATTCTCGACGAGGCGACCAGCTCCATCGACACGCGCACCGAGAAGATGGTGCAGGAGAGCATGGACAAGCTGATGAAGGACAGAACCACCTTTGTCATCGCGCACCGCCTGTCCACGGTCAAAAACTCCGACTGCATCATTGTGCTGGAGCACGGCAGGATCATAGAGCGCGGCACCCACGACCAGCTCCTCGCGCAAAAGGGCAAATACTATCAGCTCTACACAGGCAACGTGCGCCCGCGTGTCGCGGGAGCCAGTCCGCGCAACTGATGTTTAGTTGCAACTTAACCTCTTACTCCCGCGTTCAGGCGCGGCGGTCGGCTGAGCCGACGGTCAATCCGCGCAACTGACGTTTAGTTGCAACTTAACCATCATGCACGCGTTCAGGCGCGGCGTGCGCCGAGGGCGCTTTACCCACGAAACTAATGTTTAGTTGCAACTTAACCTCCTACTCCCGCGTTTTAGCGCCCCGTGCGCCGAGGGCGCTTTACCCACGAAGCTAATGTTTAGTTGCAACTTAACCTCCTACTCCCGCGTTATAGCGCCCCGTTAGCTAAACGTTTTGCAAAATAAGCACTCGGCCACTGACAGCCGAGGCACTCGGTCACTGACAGCCGAGGCACTCGGCCACTGACAGCCGAGGCACTCGGCCACTGACAGCCGAGGCACTCGGCCGCGTTATGACGCAGCGTTTAGAGAAGGCTTTGTTAAATACACTCTATCCAAAGCCGCACCGGATGCAACGTCACGTTGCCACCGGGAGGCGCGACACGCTGCACGAATGAACGGAAATAGTCTTTTGTAGCAGATGTAGCAAGTAATATCATTAACTATATAAAAAGAGAAATATATAGAAATTAACATATTTACCTGCTACACCTGCTACACCCTGCTAATTATTTTTACTATGAAACGATTATTATCTCTGCTGCTGCAGCTGCAACATCAATATCAACATCGGCGAGGAATCGTCCGCCGTCTACGGCGGCAAGGGACTGTCCGTCCACTTCCTCGACGTCGGACAGGGCGACTCCATCTTTGCCGAGCTGCCCAACGGCGAAACCATGCTCGTCGACGCCGCCGACAATTACTACGGCATGGGCATTATCAAATACATTGAGAACGCGGGCTACTCCCGCATTGACTACCTCGTGGCGACGCACCCGCACGCCGATCATATCGGCTCGATGGCGTATGTCGTGCGCAACTTTGACGTCCGCAGCATTATGATGCCCAAGGTCGAAACGGGCACCGTGCAGTACGAGAGTCTGCTGAAGGCGATCGAGAACAAAAAGCTCAAGATCAAAAACGGCAGGGCGGGCGTTAACATCGTCAAAACGGACGACTTCACCGCCGACGTCATTGCGCCCGATACCTTTGACGCAAACGACCTGAACAACTGCTCGCTCGTCATCAAGCTGACCTGCGGCAAGCGCTCGTTCCTGCTGACGGGAGACGCGGGCAAGGGCGTGCTGAACGGGGCGAAGGATTTGCAATCGGACGTGCTCAAGGCAGGGCACCACGGCAGCAAAACCTCTCTGTCGCGCAGCCTGCTGGAAAAAATCAGTCCCGACATCACGGTGATTTCCTGCGGCAAAAACAATGACTACGGCCACCCGCACAAGGAGGTGCTGGAGATGCTGGCGGACGCGCATTCCACGGTCTACCGCACCGACAAGGACAAAACGGTCATTATCAGCACCGACGGCAACACCCTGACGGTGAGCACCGATAATCCGTCGATCGTGAGGGACAAAAAATGAAGAAATTTATCGTAGACAGATTCGAGGAGGACAAGGCGGTGCTGGAGTGCGAGAACGGCGACATGGCGGTATTTGACCGCAAGTCCCTTCCCGCGAACATCAGGGAGGGCGACGTCCTGCGCTTTGAAGCGGGAAGCTGCTACCTCAACGCGGAGGAAACCGAACGCCGCCGCAGAAAAATCCGCAAAATGATGGAACAACTCTTTGAAGAATCGTAACCAAACGGGCAGAAAGGTTATTGCGCATAACCCTTCTGCCCTGTTTCATTTCATAAAGAACGGTCGGGAACAATGGGCTTGCCGTCAGCCTGCCTGTCTTCCCGACCGTATTTATCTCTTATTGATTTTCAAGCGTCCGCTCTTATCTCTTGCCGGACAGGCTGAATTTGGATTCCGTGCCGTGTGCCAGCTTGATAAAATTCGGATAGTGACGCACGATCACCAGCGCCGCCGCCGCGATCGCCAGCACCTCCACCCATACGCTGGCATAGCCGAGGTAGAACAGCGCAATGGGGCACGAGAGCGCCGCCGTGCAGGACGCCACCGACATGTATTTCAGCGTGAACAGCAGCAGGAAAAAGATGCCCATGGCAATCAGCGTCATGCGCCAGTCCACAAACCAGATGGTCGCAAAGCCCGCAATAAACGCCTTGCCGCCCTTGAAGCCGTACCAGACGGGGAAGCAGTGTCCCAGCATACAGAACAGACCCGCGAACTGCGCGCCGAACTGCCACATACCGTCAAACACGATATCCATATACACCGCCGCCGCGAAAACAGGCAGCGCCGTCTTGAGAATGTCGATCAGGAGCACCGACCAGGCAGCCGCGTTCAGTCCGTAGACGCGCTTGAAGTTGGTAAAGCCGGGATTGTTGCTGCCCGACTCGCGGATGTCCTCGTGGTACACCAGCTTTGACATGATGATCGCGCCGTTCACGCCGCCCAGCACATAGGAAACGGCGGCAATGACCAGCAGACTGATGCTGAGTATCATACCGAGAACCTCTCAATGCTGCTGCCGTAGGCGAACAGACCGATTGCCTCCGCGCCGATGGACGCGCCGATGATGGGTCCTATGTAGCCGATGTGAACCGTTACGCCCGGAATGGCTTCCTTGAGCATCTCAGCCGCTTCCTCGGCGTCCTCGTCGCAGTCAGCGTGCGCGATGTAAACGGTGGGGTTCTCAATGCCCTTTACGCCCTCTGCGGTGAGGGAAACGATCTCGTTGAGGGAGTTGAATCTGCCCTTGACCTTCTTGATGGGGATGTTGTTGCCGTCCTTGTCGGAAATGATGATCGGCTTTACGCCCAGCAGGTTGCCGAGAAATTCGGGAGAGCCCGTCACTCTGCCCGCCGCCCTGAGCGCGCTGAGGGTGTCTACTGCCACGAACTGGTTGACATTATTGCGGATGGGCATGATCGCCTCCTCAATCTCCTTCGCGGACATGCCCTGATCGCGGAACTCGGTCGCCTTGATCGCCACGACGCCCTCGCCCATGCTGGCGTTGATGGAGTCAATGCAGCAGATGGTCGCGTCGGGGAAATCCTTGAGAATGGCTTCCGCCTCTACCTTGCCGACGTTGACGGAGCCGGACAGCTTGCTGGAGCAGGCGATGTAGACAATATCGTTGCCCTTTTCCAGCTGCTCTCTGAAATATTTCTGGAACACTGCGGGAGGCACCATAGTGGTGGTGACGCGCTCGCCGTCGCGCAGGATGTCATAAAATTCCTTTACGCCGTAAAATTCCCAGTCGAGGCTCGCGGGGGTCTCCTTATTGTCCTTGATGGTGTTCATCATCATGTAGTCGATATCGTATTTCTCGCGCAGATCCTTTGACAGATCGGAGCAGGTATCGGTTACAATTCTAACAGGTCTCATATTGACTATCTCCTTTTATTCTAAGATAATGATATAATCATAAATCGGCTGACAGCCGTTAATCATAACTATTTCCGTGCGCCTGTACTGCTTTTTGAGCGCCTTACAGAGCGCCTGCGCCTCCTCGTCGGTGGCGTCGGAGCCGCATACCAGGAGCATGATGTCGTAACGCCGCGCGTTGGTCGCCTCGCAGAGCTTGACAGCCGCCTCGTTGCGGGTCTCGCAGGCGGTATGGATGGTATCGCCCACAAAGCCGATGAAATCGTCCTTGCGCACCGCCACGCCGTTCATTTCGGTATCGCGCACCGCGCGGGACACCATGCCCGTCACCACGTCCGCGATTACTTCCTCCAGCTCGGCGACGATCGCGTCGGGGTCGCCCGAGGAGGTGTCCAGCATGGAAATCGCCGCGTAGCCCTCGCCGATGGTCTTGGTCGGCACGACACGCACATCCGCGTCGGTATAGAGCTGCGCCGCCTGCTTGGCGGTCATAATGATATTGGAATTATTGGGGAACACGAGGATCACGTCGGCGTTGATGCGGCGGAACGCGGCAATCAAATCCTGCGCGGAGGGGTTCATGCTCTGACCGCCGTCCACAACCGCGTCGCAGCCGAGCGACACGAACGCGTCCTTGATGCCCTCGCCCGCGGCAACGCTGACGACGCCGAACGGCTTATGCGGCAGCTTCGCCTTGGGAGCGAGCTTCTCGGTCATGTGGTTCTCGTTGTGCTGCAGGGTCATGTTCTCCATCTTGAAGGTGAGGAACTCTCCGTACTCCTGCATTTTATTAATGATATTGCCCGGGTTCATGGTATGGACATGCACCTTGACGATGGTGCCCTCGCGGAAGCAGACAACGGATTCGCCCACGCTGTTGAGGTAGTCGATCAGCTCGTCCGTCTCAAAGGCGTCCACATCGATTTTGCTCGTTTGCAGGCGGAGCAGAAATTCGGTGCAGTAGCCGAACTCAAGCACGCTGTTCTCGGTAAAGGCGTCCAGATCCACGCTCTGCGGCGCTTCGGAGGGAGCGGAGCCGCTCTGCGCGATCTCCTTGCCGCGCAGCACGCTGAGAAAGCCGTCGATGATATAGCCCAGCCCCGCGCCGCCGCTGTCCACCACGCCCGCTTCGCGGAGCACGTCCAGCAAATCGGGGGTGCGCTCCAGAGAGAGCTGCAGCTCGCGGGTGAAGTCGGCAAAATAGCTCTCAAGGGTGCTGTCCGCGCGGATGTTGCCGTTGGCAAAGGCGACGGAGTCCTTGAGTACGGTGAGGATGGTGCCCTCCACGGGAACCGATACCGCGCCGTAGGCTTCCTTGACGCCGCTCTCAAAGGCGGTGCCGAGCGCCCTGACGTCGGCTGTCTCCACGCCCTCAAAGCCCTTGGCAAGCCCCGCAAAGATACGGGAAAGAATAACGCCCGAGTTGCCGCGCGCGCCGAGCAGCATACCGCTCGCCGCCTTGCCCGCCGTCTGCGAAAGGCTGTCGCTGCCGTCTCCCGCCGCGACAGCGCCCGCGTTGATGGTCAAAAACATATTATCGCCCGTGTCGCCGTCGGGAATCGGGAACACGTTGAGGTCGTTTACGGTTTGTTTGTTCGCTTTCAGGTTGGCAGCGCCGCCATGCAGCAGACGCGCCAGCAGAAAGCCGTCAAATATTGTTGTCGGCATATTTAATCTTCCTAATTTTAACAATAGAATCGGGGTTTGCCATGAATAATTATTGACTTTATCCCAATGTATATATTATAATAGATACGAAAAAATTTTAATGGTCATTTTTTACGGATTATGTATAAAAGTAAACATATCGTCGATATAGTGTTTATTATTCCACGCTTTAAGCGAAAAATGTAGAAGGATGAGAGAAAGATGGAGAACAAGCCGAAGCCTGTCGACAGGCGCGTACTGAAAACCAAGCGCGCCATCCGCAACGCCTTTGCGAAGCTGATGGTAGAGAAGGACATCAACGACATCACCATCATGGAGCTGGCGGAGACGGCGGACATCAACCGCAAGACGTTTTACAACTACTACTCGGGGGTGTACCAGGTAGTGGAGGACATTGAGCATGACATCCTCAGCAGCTACGCGGAGCTGCTGGGCGGCGTGGAGTTCAGGGAATACATGGACGCGCCCGTTTCGCTGTTCAACCGGTTCAGCCAGCTGATCAACATGGATCCCGAATTTTTCGGCTATCTGCTGACGATGAACGGCAACATCAGCCTGATCACGCGCATCATGCGCCTGTTAAAGGAAAAGACCTGCGAGGTGATGGTGGCGCAGCTGGAGGTAGAGGCGTACAAGGCGGACATTGTGATCGACTTTGTGCTGTCGGGAATGCTGTCGGTGTACCAGCATTGGTTCAGCTCCGACCGGTCGGTACCGGCGGAGGAGGTTTCGCAGATCATCAGCACCATGAGCTTCGGCGGCATCAACGGCGTCCTTTCCGCGCAGGGATAGCGCGACCATTCATGACCGCAGGTCAATTCATGTCGCGCAGCGACAATTCATGGCTGCGCCAATTCATGCCGCGCAGCGGCTATTCATTCCTGTGCTGACCTTCGAGAATAACCGATACGCTGCAATTTACGGAGAGCTATGATACAGGAATGAATTGCGCCTTCGGCGCATGAATTGTTTTGCAAACATGAATTGGCTGCGCCATGAATTGCGCCTTCGGCGCATGAAGGACAGATATAGGAACACCCTTTTCTGCCTGAAACCACAAATAACAATTCGGTCGGGAACGACAGGCTATTCATCAGCAAACCTGTCTTCCCGACCGATACTTTAAATATCCGTTTTCAATTGTCCATTGATCAAATCAGTTCGCACACGAGGTCGGTGTACTCCGACGGGTTCTCAAGCGGAAGTCCCGCAATGAGCAGCGCCTGACAATAGAGCACCTCGGCGTACTTTCTCGCCTTGTCAATGTCTGTCTGAATCAGACTCTCCATCGTCCTGACCGCGCTGTGACCGAGGTTCAGCTCGAGCACGCGCTGCGCCTTCATGCCCGAATCGGGCTGCACGGAATTGAAATACTTCTCCATCTCAAAGGAGATGCCGCCCTTCGCCGTCAGGCACACGGGGTGCGATACCAGCTTTTTCGACGCGGTGACCTCCGCTACCTTGTCGCCGAGCGTTTCCTTGACAAAGGTAAGCAGCGCGGTTCCGTCCTTCTCGTCCTCCTTCTCCGCTTCGTCGTTCTCGATGCCGAGGTCGTCGTTGGTCGCGGAGCAGAAACGCTTCTCCTTATAGGTCATCAGGCTGTGCAGGGTGAACTCGTCCACGTCCTCGGTGCAGTAGAGAATTTCAAAGCCCTTGGAGCGCAGCAGCTCGGTCTGCGGCAGCGCGTCGATCGCGGCGGCGTTCTCGCCCGTCGCAAAATAGATGAACTTCTGCTCCTCCTTCATGCGGTCAACGTACTCGCTGAGGGTGACAAGCTTCTTTTCGGTGGAGGAGTAGAACAGCAGCAGGTCCTGCAGATCCTCCTTGTGCATACCGTAATCCGACACAACGCCGTATTTGAGCTGTCTGCCGAACGCCTTGAAGAACTTCTCGTAATTCTCGCGGTCGGAGGTGAGCATGGAACTCAGCTCGCGGCGGATCTTCTTTTCGAGGTTCTGCGCGATGGTCAGCAGATGGCGGTCGTGCTGGAGCATTTCACGCGAGATGTTCAGCGAGAGGTCGGCGGTATCCACAATACCCTTTACAAAGCGGAAGTGCTCGGGCACCAGCTCCTCGCAGTTGTCGGTGATCAGCACGCCGCTGGAATAGAGCTGCAAGCCCTTCTTGTATTCCTTGGTGTAGTAGTCGTAGGGAGTGGCGGAGGGAATGAACAGCAGCGCCTTGTAGGTGACGACGCCCTCGACGGAGGTGACGATGGTCTTGACGGGCTTGTCCATCGCCATGAACTTCTCGCTGTAGAACTTGTCGTACTCCTCCTGCGTCACGTCCTTTTTGGCGCGCTGCCAGATGGGAACCATGCTGTTGAGGGTCTCCCATTCGAAGTAATCCTCATACTCGGGCTTGTCGCTGTCCTTGGTTTCCTCCTTGACGCGGCTTTTTTTCATCTCCATCATGATCGGATAGCGGATGTAATCGGAGTAGCGCTTCACCAGCCCCTGAATGCGGTACTGCTCCAGGAACTCGTCGTAGCTTTCCTCGTCGGTGTTGTCCTTGAGGGTGATGATGATTTCGGTGCCGAGCCCGTCCTTTTCGCACTCCTCGATCTCATAGCCGTCGGCGCCTGCGGACTGCCACTTGCAGGCGACGTCCGAGCCGTACTTTTTGGTGATGACGGTGATTTCCTTCGCCACCATGAACGCGGAATAAAAGCCCACGCCGAACTGACCGATGATGTCGATATCGTCCTGCTTTTCGGTCAGCTCCTGCTTGAACTGATAGGAACCCGAGGAGGCGATGGTGCCGAGGTTGTTTTCCAAATCGTCCTTATCCATGCCGATGCCGTTATCGGTCACGGTGAGGGTGCGCGCGTCCTTGTCCGCCTTGATTTCTATTTTGAAATCGGAGCGGGTCATGCCGAGCTTGTCGTCGGTGAGGGCGATGAAGCAAAGCTTGTCGATCGCGTCGCTGGCGTTGGAGATGATCTCGCGCAGGAAGATTTCCTTGTGCGTGTAGATGGAATTGATCATCAGATCCAACAGCCGCTTGGATTCGGATTTGAACTGCATTTTTGCCATTTTGAATTACTTCCTTTTTATATGATTTAATTGGTAAACGATTTATTGATGATTAACGACCTCGTCAAAGCTCTTGGCGAGCTTTTCGTCGTTGGTAGCTATTACGAAGGTGCCGTCGGCTTTCTTGCCGACGGAATAATTGCCGCAGCTTTGAATCGCCGCAATATCCGTCCATTCGAAAACGTTGCCCTGCCCGTTTTCGTTTTTGCCTGTAAACGCAACCGTACCGTCCGCTCTCAGCCCGAAGATATTATAGTAATCTCCGCAAAACGCCACAATACCGGACCAGGCGGCAGCCTTGTCCATATCCACAGAACTCCATGTATCGTTCTGCGAAATGGTCAGCGTGCCGTTTTTTCTCAGGAACACACTGTCAAATCTCATGCTGCCCTGCGCGAAAGCGGCAATATCTTTTAAATTGGCATATTCCTCCTTCGCTGCGGTGGAAACAACGACCGTTCCGTCCTTTTTGATTCCATATGCCGAAACCTCAAAGAGTGAAATGCTTTTAATATCCTCCCATTCGTCCACCAGTGTGCTTCTTCCTATTTTGCCGTTCTCACGAAGAACCACCGCCACCACCGATCCGTCCTTGTGCAAGCCTAAGATATAAGCCCAGTTGCTGGGTTCACCGTTTGCGTCGGTATATTCTATCTCATAAGAAGCGACGTCCTCTATGTCTTCCAAATACGGCATCGCCTTCGTATAATTATAATTACCTTCGCTCCCCGACAGGAGAATGACGGAACCGTCCTCCCTGACGCCGAAGCCCGCTCCGTTTCCTTCCAGGCTGAATTCCACCGCCGTCAGCCCGCTGTTGTCGGGATCCTCGTAGGGAATTTCCTTCAGCTCGGAGGATTCAATGCGGTAGCTATGCGCGACGCCGTTTTTATCAATGTACGCAAAGTTTTCCTTCTGTACCGAAAATGTCCTCGACTCGCGTGTGGCTGCATCTATTAAATCCGTCAAATCGGCATTTTTAGGAGAAACCGCCGATGTGGTCGTTTCTTCCGCTGCAGGCGCGTCTGTTGCGGGTTCCTTTGTTTCAGGGGCTGCTGCGGAGGATTCGTCCGCAGCGGAAACGACTGCTTCTGTCGCCTTTACGGGAGGGTTCTCCCCCTTCAGCAGAAATATGCCCGCCATCACGCCCGCCGTAATCAGAACCGCCGACGCCGTAATAACGGCCGTCAGAATGCTCCAACGCTTTTTCCCGGATTTCCTGTTTGCGGGAACCGTCCGTTCGTGCCGCACCGGCTCGGGCTGCGGGGTGCGAGGCTGTACCGGATTGGGCTGTACGGGGGTGTACTGCACCCGTTCAGGCTGTATGGGCGTGTATGGTAAGGGACCGGGCTGCACCGGCTCGGGCTGTATCAAATCCGGCTGCGCTTCCTCCTGCTGCACGGTTTTGCCCGTTGCAACCGCGCCGCCTGTTATTTCCTCTCTTATCCATGTAGGCGGATTGTCAATCGTTTTTTTCTTTTGCACTGCCGCGGGCGGCCGATCGAAAACAACGCCCTTAGAAGAAGCCACCGCATGGTCGAAGGCGGAACGCAGGACTTCCATATTCAGAATGCGGTTTGCGGGCTGCACCGCCAAGCCGCGCAGCAAAACCTCTTCCATAGGCGGTGCGATGTCAACGCCCGACTGTGAAGGCAGCTGCAGGGTATCCGCTGTCACGCGTTCGCAGGAATCGGGAGGCGCAACGCCGGTGATACATGTATAGATGACCGCGCAAAGGGCGTACACATCCATCCAGGGACCGCGGTTCTCCTGACGGACATACTGCTCCAGCGGCGCATATCCCGCGGCAAGCTGCGCCTGCGGCGCGCCTCTCTGACCGTCCGCAAAGTAGTAGCCCGCGCCGCCGAAGCGCGTCAGCTTCAGGGTGCCGTCGCCCTGCATGATAATCGTATCGGGCGAAATGTCGCAGTGAAAAACGCCTGCCGCGTGCAGCCGATGAAGCGCCTGCATCAGCGGAAACAGAGCGGTGATCAGCCTCTGCGGTTCAAAGCGGGTTCCCTCTTTTACGAGGCGGGCAAGCGTCTTGCCCTCTGTATATTCCGTTATACAATAGGCGGTTTGATTGGCTGCGAAGAAATCGCTGACCTGTTCTATGCACGGCTCCGACGCGAATTGCGAGAGGAGCTGCGCCTCCTGCAGAAAGCTGTCCCG